>JAXIPH010000343.1:0-7289 GCA_045403035.1 Thermoleophilia bacterium
GACACGCGGATCATCCTGCCCACCCGTCTCGCGGCCGGCGAGGACGTTTCACCTCTGGTGTGGCGGGCGGGGCACCGCGAGGGTTTGAGCGCCCTGGTGCGCGTCGGCATGATGGGCCCGGCCCGTGACCCGCCTGCGCCCCGCCATCGCCGCCGCGACCCTCGCCCTGGCCGCCGCGGGCTCCGCGATCTCCGCCCCGGCGAGCGGCGACCGGCCGGCAGGAAGCGTCTCCACCTGGGGCCACGAGCTCAACGAGAACGAGCTGCCGAGCTGGCGGCTGGCGACCGCTCCGCCCATCCCGCCTCGGCGCTGGTACCGGACGATCGACGGGATCCTGAGCGAGTCGGGCTCCAACGGCCTCTGGTTCAGCGGGCCGAGCGCGCTGCCCTTCCCGCCGCTGCCGCTGAGCCCGAAGGAGCCGACCGGATGGCGCACGCCCGGCCGCTTCCGGGCCGCCTTCCGCGCGACGGGTCTGCGCTGGGACGTCGCCTACGAGGTGTGGGCCGCGCGGCGAGCGCTCCAGCGCAAGAGCGCGGCCGTCGCCGACCCGACGGCCGACCCGACCGCCTACACGCGCCGCCTCTCCCTCCTGGACCCGGGATATCGGCGCGAGGCCCTGCGCGAGATCCGTCGCATCGTCCCCACCACTCGCGGCCGGCCGTTCGTGAACTTCTACTCCGGCAGCGACGAGCCCGTCACCGTGCTGCCGCGCGGGACGGCCCGGCGGACCGGTTTCGGCCGCCGGCTGGCGCGCGAGTTCCGCGCGGCGACCGGATTCGCCCTGCCCGACCCCTCCGCCCGGCCCACCTCCAGCCGGCGCGAGGAGTTGCGGTGGCTGGCCTGGTCGCGCTTCTCGGGGGCCCGCTTCTTCCGGATGAAGGCGGAGCAGGCACGCCTCCTCCGACGGCTCGATCCGGGCGCGCTCGTGAGCCCCAACGACTACGGCTTCATCGACGGCTTCATCCCGTGGGACTACACCCGCCTGTCGCGGTTCGCGGACGTGGTGGAGGCCGACCCGTACGTGAGCTATCCGGAGCGCGACCGCGCCGGGCGGGGGCGCTACAACCCCGGCTTCGGCGCGAAGCTGCTCTCGGATCTCACCGGTAAGCGCGTGCGGATCGTGGTCCAGGCGTTCGACTACTCGCGCTACCGGCCGACTCCCGGCGACCTCTGGACCTGGACGGCCCAGGCGCTGCGGGCCGGCGCCACGGACATCAGCTTCTTCGCCTCGGACAACCCGCGCTTCACGAACCGCCGCCTCTACGACGCGATGCTCGTCGTCGCCCGCGCCATGCGCGGCGCGCGGCTGCCGGCGCCGCCCTCCGACTCGGAGCAGCTCGTCGTATACGCCACCGCCAGCGAGGGGCAGGCTCAGCCCGCGCGGCTCGGAGGGGTGCGCTACCGCACCTCGGGAGACGCGCTCTACACCACCTACTCGCTGCTCGGAGAGCTCGGCGGCGGCGCGTTCAGCTTCGACGCCGACACGCGCCTCCAGGCCGAGCCGGCCCGGCTGGGCGGGGCGCGCACGCTCTGGCTGCCGCGCGGCGACACGCTCGACGCCGGCTTCGCCCAGGCCGTGGCCGCCTGGGTGCGCGCCGGGGGCACGCTGATCGTGACCGACCCGGACGCCTTCGGGCGGACGCCCTCGGGAGCGTCGCTCGCGCCGGTGCGCGACGAGCTCATCGGGGCGCCGCTCGGACCGCGCCGCACCGGCACGATCCTCCAGGTGGAGCCCGGCGCGCTGGCGTCCGGGGTCCCCGACGACCTCCTCACGGTGCCGCTGGTGGAGCCCGGCGCCCGCGGGTTCGCCGCCGTCCCGGCGGGCGCAAGCGTCGTGGCGCGCTTCATCGACGGGGCGCCGGCGGCCATGCTGCGGCCGGTGGGCGCGGGACGCGTGCTGGCCTTCTCCGCCGACACGATGGCCCCGGGCGCGCTCGACGATCCGATGGACCTCGCCCGCCTCGTGACCGACCTCCACCGCTGGGCCGGCGGGAGCACGAGCCCGGCCTGGGGCTATCGCCTGCCGGGCGACCCCGACCCGGATCGCCCGCCGTGGGAGGGCGCGGTCCCTCCGGAGGCGGCCCGGGCGGGCATCTGACCGAGCCCCCGGGGCTCTCCGATGCCGGGCCCGCTGGACCGTGCGAGGCGATCCCCTAGAGTTCGCCGGCCCGATCCTGGGACGGGAGTGCCGATGGGACGCAGGGGACGCGCGATCGCAGGGCTCCTCGTGGTGGCGGCCGCCATCGCGGTGGTGGTCGGGCTCGTGCTGATGTCGGGCGACGACGACGGAGCACCGCCCATCGGCGCGCTCGTGGCCGTGCAGGACGACCACCTGCCGGTCGATCCCATCGAGAAGATCCCCGAGCGCCTCGACCTGCTGGGGGACACGGGCGTCACCACCACCCGGGTCGACCTCTTCTGGGCGAACATCGCCCCGTCGAAGCCCACGAACGCGACCGATCCCACCGATCCGGCCTACGACTTCTCGCGCACCGATCTGATCTTCCTGGGGCTCGCCGACCGGGGCATCACCCCCATCGTGTCGGTCTACTACACGCCGCCATGGGCCTCGGGTGGCCGGCAGGTGCCCGGGATCGTCGCCAACACGCTGGCGCCCGACCCACAGGCGTTCGCCGACTTCATGCAGGCGCTCGCCACGCGCTACGACGTCACCTTCACCTCCCCCGGCGGGGAGACCCTGCCCAAGGTGAGCCACTTCGAGATCTGGAACGAGCCCAACCTCTCGGGCTTCTTCACGCCGCAGTTCGAGGACGGGCAGCCGGTGTCGCTGGACGCCTACGCGGCGATGGACAGGCTCGCCTACCCGGCCATCAAGCAGGCCAACCCGGAGGCCGTGGTCATCGCGGGCGTGGGCGGCCCCCGCGGGCGCACCGGCCAGAACGCCATCGGCGCCATCGACTGGCTGCAGGGCCTGGTCGAGCGCGGGATCCCCCTCGACGCGTACTCCCAGCACATCTACCCGGCGGCGGGGCCGACGGAGCCGACCGACGCCATCCCCAGCTGGAGCAGCGTGGGGCGCCTGCTGGACGAGATCGATGCCTTCGACCCGGGCCTGCCCCTGTACATCACCGAGGCCGGGTACACGACCGCGGCCACGGCGTTCCGCGACGTGCAGGTGACCGAGGAGCAGCAGGCCGAGTACCTGACCCAGATCTACTCCCTGCCCCAGATCCAGACCGACCGTGTGAAGGCCGTCGTCTGGTTCAACCTCCAGGACAACCCGAACTGGCCCGCCGGGCTGCTGCGCGAGGACCTCTCGCGCAAGCCCAGCTACCAGCGCTTCCTCGACGCCGTCGACGCCCAGAAGGGCCGGACCCTCACCGATTGAGGCGCCGTGCGCGCCGGCCGGCCGCGACGAGGATCGCGATCCCGGCCACGGCGGCCACGGCCGAGCCGCCGAGCACCCCCATCTTCGCGGCCGCGAGGACGTCGGGGTCGGCGTAGGAGAGGTCGGCGATGAACAGTGAGACCGTGAAGCCGATGCCGGCGACCGTCCCCACGCCGGCCATCTGCGCCCATCCGACCCCCGGCGGCAGGGAGCTCAGGCGCAGGCGGGTCGCCAGCGCGACGCCGGCCGTGAGCCCGAGGGTCTTGCCGATCACCAGGCCGAGCAGGACGGCCAGCGCGATTCGGGTCTCGGTGGCGGCGTCGAGAGAGGCGGCGTCGAGGACGATGCCGGCGTTCGCGAGGGCGAAGATCGGAATCACCACGAAGCTCGACCACGGGTGGAGCGCGTGCTCGAGCCGGGTCAGCGGGGAGATCGCCTCCCGCGAGAGCCAGGCCAGCCGCCGCCAGTGGACGGCGTCGGCGTCGGGGTCGTCCGGCTCGTCGGCGGTGGCGGCGGCGATGCGGATCGCCTCGGCGCTCACCACCCCGGGATCCTGAAGCGGCCGCGTCGGGGTGAGCAGGCCCAGCGCCACGCCGGCGATGGTGGCGTGGACCCCCGACTCGTAGGTCGCCAGCCACACGGCGAGGCCCAGGACCACGTAGACGCCCATGAAGCGGATCCCGATGCGCCGCGCCAGGAAGATCAGGGCCAGCCCGCCGGCGGCGGCGGCCAGCCAGCCGACCGCGATGCCGTCGGAGTAGTAGAAGGCGACGACCAGGATGGCCCCGATGTCGTCGATCACGGCCACGCCCAGCAGGAAGGCCACCAACGCCGCGGGGACGCGGCGGCCGAGCGCGGCGAGCGCGCACAGCGCGAAGGCCACGTCGGTGGCCATCGGGATGCCCCACCCGTCCGAGCCGGCGTCCCCTCCCATCACCGCGAGGAAGATCAGCGCCGGCAGGACCATCCCGCCGATCGCCGCGAACAGGGGCAGGAGGGCGGCCTGGCGGGTCGAGAGCTCGCCCACCACCAGCTCGCGCTTCACCTCCAGGCCCACCACGAAGAAGAAGAGCGCCATCAGGCCGTCGTTGACCAGGTGCCGCAGATCCTCCGCCAGGACGTGGTCGCCCACCCTCAGCGAGAGCTCCGTGCTCCAGAGGTCGTCGTAGCTCGCCCCGGCGAGGTTGGCCCACAGCAGGGCCGCGACCGTGGCGGCCAGCAGCACCAGTCCGCCGGACACCTCGAGGTGCAGGAACTGCTGCAGCGGGCGCACCACGAGACGGGGCAGGGGACGCTCGCTGTGCGACCAGGGTCGCCGTGGCTCGGGGACCCGGTCGCTCACCCCACGGAAGACTAGCCGCCCCCGGCGCGCCTCTCGATCTCGGCCTCCACCTGCGCGCCGAGGAGGACCGCGAGGCTGGTGAGCCAGAGCCAGACGAGCATCACGATGACGGCCGACAGCGAGCCCCACGCGGCGCCGTAGCTGCTGAACCGGGAGACGTAGACCGCGAAGAGGCCCGAGGCCGCGACCCAGATCACTGCGGCCACCAGCGACCCCCGGATCACGGCGCGGCGGTGGTGCCGCCCCCCGGCGGGCCCGGCGCGCAGGATCCCGGCCACCGCGACCACCAGGGCCGCGGCGAGGATCGGCCACTGCGCCGCCCACCACAGCCGGGTGACCAGCGTCTCGGCGTCGACCGCCTCGCCGACGGCGTTCGAGAGCGGGGCACCCAGCACCAGCAAGCCGAACGAGACGATCACCGCCACGAGGCCCCAGGCCAGGAGCGCGAGGGCCGTCAGCCGCTGCCGGGCGAACGAGCGGGTCTCGGGGAGGTCGTGCACGCGGTTGAGCCCCCGCATCAGCGCCGACATCGCGCCGCTCGCGGTCCAGAGCGCCAGCACGAAGCCCACGAGCGCCAGCGTGAGGTCTCCGCCGGAGCTCTCGGTGACGCGGGTGAGGGTGTCCTGGATCAGCGTGAGCGCGTCGTCCGGCACCACCCCGTCCAGCCGGTCGACGATGTCGTCGACCGCGCCCGGCCCCGCCACCTGCCCGAAGATCCCCACCGCCACCAGGAGGACGGCCGGGATGGCCAGGAACGCGTAGTAGGCGAGCGCGGCCGCGACGTCGGTGACGTTGCCGGCGAGGGCCGCGCGGAGGGAGGTGACCAGCACGTCCAGCCCTCGCCGCCAGGCGCGGACCGGCGGGGGAGGCTCGGTGAGCTCGGCGACGACGGCCGGCGCCACGGGCTCCGAGAGCGGGCGGCGCGGTGAGGGGGCCGGGCGAGGCGCACGGCGGTCCGGCAGCAGCGCGAGCCCCACCAGGACCCCCAGGGCGACGAGCCGGCGGCGCCTCACGGGGGCCGCGTCCTCAGGATCCCGCGGGCGAGCCGGATCCGATCGCCAGGATCAGCCGTTCCCGGCCGTCGTCGTCGCTCTCCACGCTCCAGCGGTCCACCAGGCGCTCGAGCACGCCGCCGACGCCGGGGATGGTCGTGTCGGACATGACCCGCCCCCCGCCGCCGCTCGGGAGGGCACCGACCGTGAGCGAGAGCCTGCCCTGCCCGGCGTCGAGGTCCACCTGCAGCTCGCCGTCGGCGGCGTGCCGCCGCGCGGCGGCCGCCACTGCGCCGGCCACGATCTGGGCGTCGGCCAGCCGGTCGAGCGGCAGGTCCACGCGCGCGCCCAGGGCGGCCACCACGCGCTCCAACACCGGCTCGCAGAGGTCCTCCCGGCGCACCCGCAGGCGCGCTGCCGGCGCGGCGCTCACTCCTGCTCCGTCCGGCCCTCGGCGGAGAACACGAGGCGCACCTCGGTCGCCCCCTCGCCGTTGCTGGAGAACGACACCTCGTCGCAGATCGCCATCATCAGGGGCATCCCCAGCCCGAGGCCGGCGACCGGGGAGGGGATGCGCGGCGTGATCCCCTGCCCGTGGTCCCGCACGGTCACGACCAGCTCCTCGGGCGCGGCCCAGACGCGCACCTCGTACTCCCCGCCGCCGTCGGGGTAGGCGTGCAGGACCGCGTTGGTGCAGGCCTCGGTGACGGCGATCGAGACGTCCGTGCGGCGCTCCTCGCTCCACCCGAGGGCGTCCACGATCCCGCGCACCGCCTGGCGCGCGAGCACGATGCTCTCCGGCTCGGCCGGCACGGCGATCTCGACGTCGGCGCGGTCCTCGCTCACCCGGGCTCCCGCGGAACGCGTGGCGGGTCTCGCCTCGGCTGCACCGTGCCGGCCCACCCCATCCGCCTTCCCGGCCGGGGCGACCGCGAAACCCGCCGGCTCACGACCGCTCCGGTGCATCGCCGCCCAGAGTGTCCTCGCGCAGCGACTCGATCGCGCGCCGGATGAGCCGCGAGACGTGCATCTGGGAGATGCCGATCCGCTCCGCGATCTGGGACTGCGTGAGCCCCTCCTCGAAGCGCAGGTGGAGGATCACGCGCTCCCGGGCCGGAAGGCCGGCGAGGCCGGCGTCGAGGGTCGCCCGGGCCTCGGCCTGCTCGAAGCCGGGATCGAGGGTTCCCACCGCGAGGTCCCCCTCGTCCTCGCCGTCGGCGCCCGCCGCGGAGAGGCTCGCCGGCCGCTGAGCGCTGCCGGCGGCCAGGGCGTCGAGCACGTCGTCGGTCGAGAGGCCCGTCTCATCGGCGATCTCGCGCACCGAGGGGCTTCGGCCGTTGGTGGCGGACAGCTCGGTCACGGCGTGGGTGATCTGGGCGCGGGCCTCCTGGATCCCACGCGGCACGCGGACGGTCCACGAGCGGTCCCGGAAGTGGCGCCGGATCTCGCCCAGGATCGTCGGGGTGGCGAAGCTCGCCAGCTTGACTCCGCGGGAGGGGTCGAACCGGTCGATGGCCTTGATCAGCCCGATCGTCCCCACCTGCGCCAGGTCGTCCAGCGGCTCGCCCCGGTCGGCGTAGCGCCGGGCCAGCCCCCGGACCAGCGG
>JAXIPH010000012.1:0-5890 GCA_045403035.1 Thermoleophilia bacterium
AATGTGGCCACCGGCCGTCCGGCCCTGACGCCTCCCGGCATCTCGAAGGTGGGGCTAGCCCCCCGAGGTGCTCAATCCCGATCGGAAATCGACTCGCCTCTCCTGGGGGGAGGCCCGCCGCATCCATGCGGCTCTCCCCGATTTCCGATCGGGAATCGGTACCCGCGGCGAGGTGCCATCGTCTACAGGAGAGCCTGTGACAATCGGCGAAGCTCGGCGGGGACGTCGCCTCCGGGCTGGATGGCGAGCTCGGTCACGCCGTCGTGGCCGAGGGCCTCGGCCCGGCTCCGCAGGTCGGCCGCCGTTCCCGTGAAGGAGAAGCGCGCGACGTTGCCGGCCGTCACGATCGCCTCGTCCTCCGGGAGCGCCAGCCGCACCAGGTGGCCGCGGTGCAGGACCTGGTGGCGGCGCTCGGGGGGGTGGGCCGCCGACACGGCGGCCACGTACTCCTCGGCCTGGGACCGCAGCGCCGGGTCGAGCCCCTCCAGCCGCCAGGGCTGCTCGGCGAAGGCGTGGAAGGCCACCGCCACCACCGGCCCGACCGCGGCCCGCAGCCGGGGCGAGTCGAGGGGCTCGCCCTCGTCGGCGACCGCACCCACGGCGTGCACGGCCAACGGCAGGTCGCCGCCGATCCCACGCCGCAGGCGCCCCAGGCCGCCCGGATAGAAGATGCCGGTCATGGCCCCGTCACCCAGGCGGCGCGCCAGCGCCTGGGCCCGCTCGCCGCGGCAGGAGACGTAGAGCGGCACCTCGCCGCCACCCTCGGCGCCGGGCACGGGCATGGCCACGATCGGCCGCCCGCCGTCGGGGTGGTGGCGCTCCTCGCCGGCGAGCAGGCCCCGCAGGTCGAGGACCTCCCGCTCGAGGCGCGCCAAGCGCACCGGCCCGACCCCCAGCGTGAACCGGCCCGTGAAGCCGGCGCCCACCGCGGCTCGCACCCGCCCCGGCGCGAGCGACGAGAGGGTGCGCAGCGCCGCCGAGGTGGCGGCCGGAGTCCGCAGGCCCGGCACCACCACCCCCACACCCAGCCCGATCCGCGTCGTGCGATCGGCCGCACGGGCGAGCGCGGTGAAGGGATCGTGGTAGAGCAACGGGGAGTCGTAGCACCAGGCCGAGGCGAAGCCGAGCTCCTCCGCCAGCGCGATGTGGCGGGGCGTGTCGCGCACGGGGGCCAGGAAGACCCCGATCCGCGGGGCGCTCACCGCGCCACCGGGGCGTCGAGAGAGGGCGGGGGGACGACGGCGGGCTCGTGGGAGCCGAGGCGGGGCATGCGGGACGCCGCCGCCGCACCGGCCAGCAGGAGGACGGCCGCGACCAGGAGGGCGGTGCGAAAGCCCTCGGCCACGAGGTCGCGCCCCGCCGGGGCCACCTGGCCGAGAGCGCGATCGAGCCCGGCGGACAGGTAGGCGTGCAGGATCGCGCCGAGGAGGGCGGCGCCCAGGGCGCCTCCGGTGTAGCGGCTGATGTTGGGAAGCGCCGATGCGACGCCGAGCCGGGCGGCGGGCACGTCGTGGATGGCCGTCGCGGTGATGGGCGCCGTCGACGCCGCGAGGCCGCAACCGAAGCAGATCAGCCCGGGCAGCACCGCCGCGTAGCTCTGCGAGGGGGACGCGAGCGCCATCCACACGGCTCCGGCCGAGGCCGCCACGAGGCCGGCCGTTGCGAGGCGCTCCGAGCCCACGCGGCCGATCCAGCGGCCCGCGATCGGCGCGACGACCATGAACGAGGCCGCGACCGGCGTGATGCCGAGGGCCAGTTGCACGGCGCTGAACCCGAGCACCGCCGTGAGGTAGAACGGCAACAGGATGAGGGTGCCGAAGAGGGCCGCCGACGAGGCCATGGCCGCGAGGTTCGCGGTCGCCGCCCCGCGGCGGCGGAGCAGCCGGAGATCGATCATCGGGCTGGTCGCCCGCGACTCGTGCCAGACGAAGAGCGCCAGCCCCGCCGCGCCCACCGAGGCCGAGGCGAGGGTGGCGGGTGAGGTCCACCCCCAGGCCTCGCCGCGCGACAGCGCCACCAGGAGGGGGAAGAGGCCGACCGCGGCGAGCGCCGCCCCGGCGAGGTCGAAGTCGCGATCGGCGTCGGGCGGCCGCAACTCGACCAGGACCAGGAAAGCGCCCGCGAGCACCACCGCTCCCATCACCGGGCTGAACCAGAAGACGCTGCGCCAGCCGAAGCCGCCCACCAGCACGCCCGCGATGTTCAGCGCCAGCACCGGCGCCATCCCGAGCACCCCTCCCATCACGCCGAGCGCCGCGCCGCGCTCGCGCGGGCCGAACAGCTCCGCCGCGTAGGCGTACGCCGTCGGCGCCATCGCACAGGCGCCCACCGCCTGCAGGACGCGGAACGCGGTGAGGGAGGGCGCGTTCCAGGCGAGGGCGCAGAGGATCGACGCGGCGCTGAGCACGATCACCCCGGTCACGAAGACGCGGCGGCGGCCGTAGAGGTCGCCCGCGCGGCCCGCGACCGCGAGGAGGGTGGCCTGGGTGACCAGAAAGCCGGTCACCACCCACGAGATGGTGGGAATGTCCACGCCGAGGTCGGCCGCCATCTCGGGCAGGGCGATGTTGACGATGCTGACGTTGACGACCGAGAGCATCATCCCGCTCGCCACGACCATCAGCGCCATCCAGCGCCAGCGTGGGTGGGCGAGCAGGCGCCCCCGGAGCGCCACGACGCGTGCGGCGGCGCGGGCCCTCACCCCTGAAGTGTAATCGCGCCCGGAGCCCGTTCGGGTGAGGTTTGAATCGCCAGCCGGCGCCGTTGTTACAAGCGGCATGGATCCACGGGCGGCGGGGGCCGCCGCCGCGGTAGGCCCCCCAGGAGCCGTTCCGGCGCCGGCGTTTAGTCCGCCCCAGGAGTCGTTTCGGCGCCGGCGTATAGTCCGCCGGTGGCCGACTCAGGCGAGAAGCTGTGGCGCTATGCGAGCCTGACCCGTCTCTGGTCGTGGTGCCTGATCGTCGTGGCCGTCCTCCTCCTGGGCCTGTCCGTGGCCCTCCAGGCCGGCACCGACGAGGGCCTGTCGGGCCGCTGGTTCGCGGCGGCCCTCGGGATCGCCGGCGTCACCGGGGTGATCCTCTTCCCGCTCTTCCGGGTCTGGCTGCGCAGGACCGCGCTGCCCTCGGTGCGGCTGCCGCAGGCCGTGCGCGCCACCGGCCCACGGCGGCTCGAGGCGAGCCCGCGCGACTGGCGGCGCTGGGCGATCTTGACCGGCGTCGTCCTCCTGGTGGGCGGCGCCGCCATGCTGGTCTTCCTGGTCGGCGTGCTGGGGCGCGGGGGCACCGCCGAGGGCGTGGTGGTGGGGGCCCTCACGGCCTGGGGGGCGGCGACCCTCGAGGACGCGCGGCGCATCCGGGCGATCGAGGAGGTCGAGGGGCGCCGCTACTACGCGGCCTGCCGCCGCCCCACGGGCGTGGGCGGCAAGCTGGTGTGGCTTCCGCGGCGCACGGGGAACGCGGCGCCGGCCTGAGCTAGTCCTTCGGGAGCTCTCGCAGGAGATCGCGGAACAGGCGATCCGGGCGCTCCGCGAAGAACTCGGTGCGCCCGCACCTCACGCAGGTCTCGGCGCGCACCGAGCTGACCTTCCCCGAGGCCATCGCCGAGCGGCGGCGCTTGAGTGACACGATGCCCGAGAGCACCGTGTGCTCCACGGGCCCGCCGCACGCGCTACAGGTCTCGGACACGGTGGTATCCTATACCCCTGAGGGTATGAGTAGGGACGAGGAGGAGGGCTCCTTGGCGGACCTGCACGAGGTGATCATCGTCGGCGGAGGCCCCGCCGGCTACACCGCGGCCATCTACGCCGCGCGCGCCAACCTGGCGCCGCTGGTCGCCGAGGGCTTCGGCGCGGGTGGGCAGCTCATGCTCACCACGGACGTCGAGAACTACCCGGGGTTCCCCGAGGGGATCCAGGGCCCGGAGCTGATGCAGCTCATGCGCGCCCAGGCCGAGCGCTTCGGCGCCACGCTGGTGGCCGCGGACGTGACGCGCGTCGACCTCTCCTCGCGCCCCTTCGGCGTCTGGATCGACGACGAGGAGCACCGCGCCAAGAGCCTGATCATCTCCACCGGCGCCACCGCGCGCTGGCTCGACCTGCCCAGCGAGAGCCGCCTGCGCGGCTTCGGGGTGTCGACCTGCGCCACCTGCGACGGCTTCTTCTTCCGCGACAAGCCGATGGTGGTGGTGGGCGGGGGCGACTCCGCGATGGAGGAGGCGCTCTTCCTGGCCCGCATGGCCTCCCGCGTCACGATCGTCCACCGGCGCGACGAGTTCCGCGCCTCCCGGATCATGGCCGATCGGGCCATGGGGAACGAGAGGATCCACGTGCGGTGGAACGCCGTCGTGGAGGAGGTCGTCGGCACGGACGTGGTCGAGGCGGTGCGCGTGCGCGACACCGTGACGGGCGAGCTCGAGGACATTCCGGCCTCGGCGATGTTCGTGGCCATCGGCCACGACCCCACCACCGGGTTGCTCGCCGGCCAGATCGAGCTGGACGAGGCCGGGTACATCGTCACCGATGGGACGCGCACGAGCGTGGAGGGCGTCTTCGCCTGCGGGGACGTGCAGGACAGCGTGTACAAGCAGGCGGTCACGGCAGCGGGTAGCGGATGCATGGCGGCCATGGACGCCGAGCGCTGGCTCGAGGGCCAGGGCGACCAGAAAAGGGCGGTGCCCGCGGGGGCGCTCGCCACCGGAAAGGACGGGGACTGAATGGCGGACGACCTCTTGGAGATCACGGTGGACAACTTCCAGGGCACGGTCCTGGACAACGAGAAGCCCGTGCTCGTGGACTTCTGGGCCGAGTGGTGTGGCCCGTGCCGGATGGTCGCGCCGGTCGTCGAGCAGATCGCGAAGGAGCGCGCCGAGAGCCTCGTCGTGGGCAAGCTCAACGTCGATGAGAATCCTGCGATCGCGCAGCGCTACAACGTAAACGGGATCCCGTTCCTCGGGCTGTTCGAGCACGGGGTGCTGGCCCGTCACGCCGTGGGCGCGATGCCCAAGGCGCAGCTCGAGCGCGCGCTCGGGCTGGCGTAGGCCGCCATGCCGAGCTACGACCTCGCCTGCACCGGCTGCGACCACCGCTTCGAGGCGTTCCGCCAGGGCTTCCTGCGCGACGAGGACCGGATCTGCCCCGCGTGCGGGGCCTCGGAGGCCCGGCAGCTCTTCACCGGGTTCGTGACCTCCCGGCCCAGCGGCGGCGACGCCTCGCCCCGGGTGGTGGGCTTCGGCGGCTCGGGCTGCTGCGGCGGCTCCTGCGGCTGCGGCTGAGGAGCGATCCCGGTGGCCACCGTCTCACCCTCGCCGTCCCCCGACCAGCTGGTGGTGCGCCTCAGGCGCGCCGAGGGTCAGCTACGCGGCGTGCAGCGGATGCTCGAGGAGGGCTCCGACTGCCGGCAGGTGCTGGTTCAGCTCGCGGCCGTCAAGGCGGCCGTGGACCAGGTGGGCCTTCACCTGATCTCCGAGCGCCTGCGCTCGTGCATGGCCGACGGAGGAGACGACTGCGCCGAGGCATTCGACGACGCGGTCGCCACGTTCCTCCGTTACGCCAGCCTGCGCCCCTAGCCGAGCCAGCCGGGCAGGGCCCGAGCCCCGGCGGCGATCCGGTTCCCGATCGGGAATCGGGGAGAGCGGCAATGGATCCACGGGCGCCGGGGGCGCCGCCGCGGGCCACCCCCCAGGAGGGGCGGGTCGATTCCCGATCGTGGTGGGAACATCGGCTTGCCGTCACAGGGCCGCCACCCGCGCGGCTCCGTTGCGGGGCGCGGCGGCCTGGGCCCGCGCCAGCGCCGAGCGCCGCAGCGCCTGGCAGACCGACAGCGCCACCCGGTAGCCGGCGTCCGACTCCGAGCCGGTCAGCAGCATCGTGCCCGCCGGGCGCCCCGAGAGGGCC
>JAXIPH010000248.1:0-6118 GCA_045403035.1 Thermoleophilia bacterium
TGCCGAAGCTGATCAAGTTCAACGAGGACGCCCGCCGGGCGCTGGAGCGCGGGGTCAACACCCTCGCCGACGCCGTCAAGGTGACCCTCGGGCCCAAGGGCCGCTACGTGGTGCTCGACAAGAAGTTCGGTGCCCCCACGATCACCAACGACGGGGTCACGATCGCCCGCGAGATCGAGGTCGAGGACGTCTTCGAGAACCAGGGCGCCCAGCTGGTGGGCGAGGTGGCCACGGCCACCAACGACGTCGCCGGCGACGGCACCACCACCGCCACCCTGCTGGCCCAGGCGATCGTGCGCGAGGGCCTCAAGAACGTGGCCGCCGGCGCCAACCCGATGGGCCTCAAGCGCGGCATCGAGGCCGCCGTCGAGCTGATCGTCGCCGACATCGCCCGCCAGTCCAAGGAGGTCTCGGGCAAGGAGGACATCGCCCGGGTGGCCGCCATCTCCTCGCGCGACCGCGCGATCGGCGATGTCATCTCCGACGCCATCGAGAAGGTCGGCAAGGACGGCGTGGTCAACGTCGAGGAGGGCCAGACCTTCGGCATGGAGCTGGAGTTCACCGAGGGGATGCAGTTCGACCGGGGCTACATGAGCCCCTACATGGTCACCGACCAGGACCGCATGGAGGCGGTCCTGGAGGACCCCTACATCCTGATCCACGGCGGCAAGATCAGCTCCGTCCAGGACATCCTGCCGCTGCTCGAGCAGGTGATCGGCCAGGGGCGCTCGCTGCTGATCATCGCCGAGGACGTCGAGGGCGAGGCCCTGGCCACCCTGATCGTCAACAAGCTGCGCGGCACCTTCACCGGCATCGCCGTCAAGGCCCCCGGCTTTGGCGACCGGCGCAAGCGCATGCTCGAGGACATCGCCATCCTGAGCGGCGGCGAGGTGATCGCCGAGGAGATGGGCCTGAAGCTGGCCAACGCCCAGATCTCCCAGCTGGGCCGGGCCCGGCGGGTGGTGATCTCCAAGGACGCCACCACCATCATCGACGGCGCCGGCGACTCCGAGGAGATCAAGGGCCGGATCAAGCAGATCAAGGCCGAGATCGAGACCACCGACTCGGACTTCGACCGCGAGAAGCTCCAGGAGCGGCTGGCCAAGCTGGCCGGCGGCGTGGCCGTGGTCAAGGTCGGCGCGGCCACCGAGACCGAGATGAAGGAGAAGAAGCACCGCGTCGAGGACGCCCTGCAGGCGACCCGGGCGGCCCTCGAGGAGGGCATCGTGCCCGGCGGGGGGGTGGTCCTGATCAACGCGATCGCGGCGCTCGACAAGCTCA
Source organism: Thermoleophilia bacterium (assembly GCA_045403035.1). Classification (GTDB taxonomy): domain Bacteria; phylum Actinomycetota; class Thermoleophilia; order Miltoncostaeales; family Miltoncostaeaceae; genus CAVXDY01. The sequence continues at coordinate 1,282 of JAXIPH010000248.1, forward strand.
CGCTTGTCGGCGACGAGGCCACCGGGGCCGCGATCGTGCGCCGCGCCCTCGAGGAGCCGCTGCGCCAGCTGGCCGAGAACGCCGGCCTGGAGGGCAGCGTGGTGATCGGCGCGGTCAAGGCCAAGAAGCCCGGCATCGGCCTCGACGTCGACACCGGCGAGTACGTGGACCTGGTCAAGGAGGGCATCATCGACCCGGCCATGGTCACCCGCTCGGCGCTTCAGAACGCCGCCTCGATCGCCAAGAACATCATCACCACCGAGTGCGTCGTGGCCGACAAGCCCGAGGAGCCCGGCCCGGCCATGAGCGGCATGGGCATGAGCCCGAACATGGGCGGCATGGGCATGGGCGGCGGGATGATGTAGCGGGACCCGGCGGCACCGCCTTCGGCGGGGCGGCCGCGGGAACGGCGGGAATGCGAAGGGGGCCGATGCGGCCCCCTTCGTCGTTCACGCTCGCGGCCGATGCGGGGGGCGGTCTAGGATCGTGTCGTGAACGCCGCGGGCTCCGCCGGGGCAGGTCCGGCCCACATCGACCACCTCACCCACGACGATCTGCTCCTGCTCGCGCGCCTCGCCGAGCCCGGAGGAACCGAGGCCCAGGCGCAAGCGGGCGCCGCCCGCCTTCGCGCCGATCCGGCCCTGCTGGAGACGGCCCTCGCCTCCCCCGAGACCGCCGCCCTGCTCCTCGAGCCTCCTCCCGACGACCCCGATGCCGAGCGGTTGCTGCGGGCGTCACCCTTCCTGGCCTTCGCGGTGGCCGTCGAGAGCATCGCCGTGGAGCTGAAGGACGCCACCCACGTGCGCGAGTGGGTGGGACCCAAGATGCGCGTCCCGGTGCTCGGCGGTGATGACCTGCGCGAGCTGCTCGCCGACCGCTCGCGCCGCGTCTTCCTGGCCGCCCTGCTGGCCTCCTATACGCGCGTGTCGAGCGGCACCGTCTGGCGCGAGACCTCGCGCGGCTGGCGAAAGCAGCGCTTCAGCGAGCTCGACCCCATGCGCATGGCCTCATTGCTCGACTCGCTGCCCGAGGCCCGTCGCCCCGCCGTGCACCGGCGACTCGGCGACCTCTGCCTGTTCCTGGGGGGCGTCTTCCCGGACCATACCTCCGCGCGGGCGTTCCGGCCCATCGACCTTCACCGCCTGGGACGGGCGGCGGCCATGGGCGGGGCCGATGAGCTCGGCGAGGAGCTGGAGACGCGCGGCGCGGTGGGGCTGCTCGACCACCTGGGCGCCCGCTGGTACCTGCTCGCGGCCAGCGCGGACGCGCCCGGGGGGAGCCTGCTGGAGGCGATCGCCTCCCGCTTCGTGGAGTCCCGGCGGGCGCTCAACCTCCTCGCGGACCGGCACCTGTTCCCGGCGCGACCGGGGTGGTTTCCGCTGCTTCCCTGAGCGGCTCGGGCTCCTCGATGTCGGGCCGCTGGTAGTGGCCGGCCACGTCGAAGACGCGGCGGGCGGCGAGGATGGCCGAGGGGTCGCAGTCGGCGTACAGGATCTCCTCGCGGCCGGCGACCGGCCCGGCCAGAAGGGTGCCCCAGGGGTCGACGATGACGCTGTTGCCCACCAGCAGCTCGTCCGGGCAGGCGGCCAGCTCGTCCGGGAACGGGAAGTCGTCGGGGAAGTGGTCGCGGCGCAGGTACTGCACCGGCGAGAGGACGAAGGCGCCCGCCTCGAAGGCGTAGGCGCGCATGGCGGCGACCCACACCTCGCGGTCGTCGGCGGTGGGGGCGAGATAGAAGTCCACCCCGGCTCGGTACAGGCGCTGGCGCGCCGCGGGCATGAAGTTCTCCCAGCAGATGAGGCCGCCGAGGCGCCCGAAGTCGGCGACCACGGGCTCGAGGTCGTCGCCCGGGCCCTGGCCGTGGAAGACGCGCTCGTGCAGCGTCGGCAGCAGCTTGCGGTGGCGGTGGGCGAGGGTGCCGTCGGGGGCGAGCCAGACGAGCGCGTTCCAGAGCGTGCCGGGACGCGTCGAGTCGCGCTCGTTGACGCCGATCGCGACCCAGGCGCGGGCGCGTCGCGCGGCCTCGCCGAGGCTCTCGGTGAGGGGCCCCGGCACGTCGACCGACTCGTCCCACATTCGGCGGTGCACCTCGGTCGCCGCGCTGCCGAAGCGGGCGCACGCGTAGGCCCAGCGCGAGCTCGGGTACAGCGAGACGAACGTCTCCGGAAACGCGATCAGCCGCGCCCCGCCCGCGCCGGCCTCGCCGATCAGGTCGCAGGCCTTCGCCACGGTGGCCTCGGCGTCGAGGATGACCGGAGCGGCCTGCACCACGGCCACGCGCACCGCGCTCATGACCGCCGCTCCCGGATCTCGTCCAGCACCTCGTCGGTGTGCTCGCCCAGGCGCGGCGCGGGCCGCCCCGTGTGGGCCGGCGTCCGCGAGAGCCGCAGCGGCGGGCCCGTGACGAGCTCCGTGCCGAGGGTGGGGTCCTCGATCTCCACCAGCAGCCCGAGCTCGCGCGCCTGTGGGTGGTCGAGCAGCGACAGGGGCCGGTCGCTCACCACGCCGTGGGGCAGGCCGGCGTCGGCCAGGACGCGCAGCCAGTCGGCGGTCGGGCGGCTCGCCAGGCGGTCGCCGATCTCCTGGGCCAGCGCGTCGGAGTTCCGCGCCCGCGCCGGCAGCTCGGCGAACCGGGGGTCCTCGAGGAGGTGCTCGAGGTCCAGGGCGCGCAGCAGCGGCTCGTGCATCGGCGGCGCGAAGCACGCCAGGGCGATGCCGCCGTCGGCGGTCGCGTAGGTGCGGTAGAGCGCGCCCACGAAGCGGTTGAACAGCGGCTCGCCCGACTCGTCGCGGATGAACCGGTGCACGGCCAGCGCCGCCGACGCCTCCAGGAGGGAGGTCTCGACGGCCTGGCCGCGCCCGCTGCGCTCGCGCTCGAGCAGCGCCGCCAGGACGCCGGCGACCATGATCCAGGGGACCACGGTGTCGTGGATCGGCACCGGCAGCGGGCGGCCGCCGTTGGCCGTGACCAGGCCGGCCTCGGCCTGCAGGGCGACGTCCGTGCCCTTGCGTCCCGAGGGCCCGAAGGCCGACAGCGAGCAGTACACCAGGCGCGGGTTGAGGGCCTCCATCTCCGCGAAGCCGATGCCCAGCCGCTCGGCGACGCCGGGCGAGAAGCTGTGCACGAGCACGTCCGCGTCCCGGATCAGCGCCCGGATCGCGTCCTGGCCCTCCGGGGACCTGAGGTCCAGGACGACGCCGCGCTTGTCGCGGTTGACCGCGTGGAAGAGCCGGCTCTCGCCGAGCACGTCGTCCACGTGGCGCCACTGGTCGCCCGCCGGCGGCTCCACCTTGACGACGTCCGCCCCGAGCTGGGCGAGCGCCATCGTGGCGAGGGGGCCGCCCAGCTGGTGGGTGAGGTCGACCACGCGGATGCCCGCGAGCGGGCCGGCGCTCACTGCGCGGCCCCCGCGTAGGCGGCCGCCAGCTCGGGCGTCCCCTTGCGCGGGCCCGAGCAGTAGACGCGCAGCTCGGTGATGCCCTCGGGGCCGAGCTCGAGGACATGGGCCTGCCGCACCACCCAGGGCGCGTCCTCGAAGGTGCTCGTGCGCTCGAACTCCGCGACCACGCGGTCGCCGTCCTGGATCAGGTTGAGGAAGGAGAAGGCGGGCTCCTCCTCCCAGCTCGCGTACCACTGAGCGAGCTTCTCGGTGGCGGCGTCGGCGCCCTCCAGCAGGTAGAAGACGTCAGGGGCCATCCCCACCATGCGCACGTCGGGCGCGAGCGCGTCGCGGATGCCCTCGGCGTCCTTGCGGTCGATCGCCTCGAGGTAGCGGGAGACGGTGGCGTTCATCGGTCTGCTCCTTGTCGGTGATACCGGTCGAGGGCCACTTTCGCGAGGCCCCGTCACACCACCGTCAAACCGTCGTCAATCGTGTCGGAGCGCCGTTGAGGCGCCGTGGAACCGCGTCCTAGATTCGCCCTGACGCCCACTCCACGCAACCCTCGAAGAGGAGGAACCCCATGTCCGCAGCCGAGCGCAAGACGTTCGACCACCCCGACGAGACCCGCAGCTTCGAGACGGGCAGCCTCGACCTCGTCGACGTGGCGGGCGCCCAGATCGGGCGCCTGGTCCTCGAGCCGGGCTGGCGCTGGTCCGACCACGTCAAGCCCCTCGCCGGAACCGAATGGTGCGAGGCGCCCCACTTCCAGTACCACGTCTCCGGCACGCTCAGGATCCAGATGGCCGACGGCACCGAGCTCGACGCCGTGGCCGGTGACGTGACCGCCCTGCCCTCGGGCCACGACGCCTGGGTCGTGGGCGACGAGCCCGCGGTCGTCGTCGACTGGTGGGGGGCGACCGACTACGCCAAGTGATGTGAGGGAGCGACCGACGGCCCTCTCGCGGGGCCGTCAGGCGCGCCGGAAAAGGCGGAACCCCACCCCGTCGATCCGCGGTTGTGGCTTTTTCGGCGGGCCCGCCCCGCCACAGGCGGTGACCGACGTCCGCATGTGCGGCCGGCCAGGCCGCGCATGGCGTCCCGCCGGGCCCACGTTTTTGGGGCCCGGCGTACGCTGACCGCACGAGGAGACGGCCGAACGCCCCTGAGGGGGGTTTGTTTGGTGGAATTTTCGGCGGGCCCGCCCCGCCGCAGGCGGTGCCCGACGTCCGCATGTGCGGCCGGCCAGGCCGCACATGGCGTCCCGCCGGGCCCACGTTTTTCGGGCCCGGCGTACGCTGACGGCCCTTTCGGCGGGCCCGCCCCGCCGAAGGCGGTGCCCGACGTCCGCATACGCGGCCGGCCAGGCCGTGTATGGCGTCCCGCCGGGCCCACGTTTTTCGGGCCCGGCGTACGCTGTCGCCCGATCAGCCGAAGAGCCACCCGATGAACTCGAC
>JAXIPH010000350.1:0-7581 GCA_045403035.1 Thermoleophilia bacterium
AGCGTCTCAAGAGCGCCCTCGACGTCGACCCCCAGGCGCCCGGCCGCATCCCGCGTCGCCGCGCTGCTCGGGCGGCCGTGAGCAGCGAAGCGGCGCAGGATCCAGACGTAGAGCTCGCGTTCCGAGCTCGAAAGTCGGGCCCGGCGCGCCCGCCCGAATCTCGAGGGTGGGATCTCCGCGAGGGCGAGCACCGCCGCCACGCGGGGCGGCAGCTGCTCGCGGTCATCGCTTGCGCGTGCCGCGTGCATGCCTACCTCCTCGCGCTCGCCAGGGCCTCGCGAATCCACGGCTCAGCCGGCTGTCCGCTGAAGCCCTGCCCCGTCTGGTAGACGCGGCACGAGACGACGAACTCCCGGCGCAGCTCCGCACCAGGCTCGACGTCTCGCCCGTTCACGCGGACCGTGGGGGAGCCAAGGAAGCGCAGCTCCGCCGCCGCATCGAGATCGGGCACCTCGACGAGCTCAACCGTGGGCTCCACCCCCAGGTCGGCGGCAATCCGCTCGACGAGCGCCCGGGCCGGCTCGTGGTTCGGGCAGCCCTCGAAGTAGAGGATCTCGACCCGCGGCCGGCTCACCGCTCCGGCTCCTCGATGCGGCAGCAGGCGGCGACGTGCTCCGCGTTGTCGCTGAGGAGCGACTCGGCGAGCTCGAGCATCGCTTCGACCCGCTGATCGGCGATTAGGTTGTAGACCGTGCGGCCCTGGCGGCGTGCCTCGATGAAACCGCACCAGCGCAGGCAGGCGAGGTGGTTGGAGATCTTCGGCTGCGGCAGCCCGAGCCGCCGCGCCAGCTCGCCGACGCTGAGTTCGCCCTCGCTGCGCAACAGCTCGAGAATCCGCACCCGGGTTGGATCGCCGAGCCCGCGGAAGTACTTGGCGACCAGATCGGTCGGCAGCGGCACCGAGGGGAGCCGGAACGGGGAAGAGGCGAGGGCAGTGCTCACGAACCGGAGCTTATATCAGAACTTCTTGATGCGTTTGGGCAGGCATGCACCCTCCCGCCTGCAGGGCCGAGCGCGGCCGCCGACCACAGCGTGGTCCGGGAACCGCGCTCGATCAGGCGTCACGGAGGTCCAGGCTCGAGCTCCTCCGCGCGCGCTGAGTGCGCGGGTGAGACCGGAGTTGCCGGTGGCGATCGCCTGCCGCGGAGAACGCCTTCGGTCCCCCCGGTCCCCACCAACAAAAAAGGCCCGCTTTCGCGGGCCTCTCCTGATAGCGGGGGCAGGATTCGAACCTGCGACCTTCGGGTTATGAGCCCGACGAGCTACCAGACTGCTCCACCCCGCGGCGGTTCAGAAAGTGTAACGAACCGTCACGTCCGGTCAAGCGGTGACGATCCGCACCGGGGCGCCCACCTCCGCCCAGCCCGCGCGCGCCACGCGGGCGTAGATGCCGAACAGGTTCTCGCGCTCGCGTGCGAGCCCCGCGAGGACCCGGTTGTCGCGCTCCAGGGTGTCGGGATCGAAGGTCGTGATGGCGCAGCGCTCGGTGGGGGAGATCACCTGCAGCACCGGCCCGCCGTCGCCCAGCCGGAGGGCGGCTCCCGTCCACGCGTCCTCCCCGAACGCGTCCTCGCCCTCGAGCTCCACGACCACGTTCGCACGAAAGCGGCGCCGGTCGGCCTCCTCCGCGTCCTGCCAGGCGCCCACCGCCGCGAGGGACGCCGTCGAGACGAGATGAACGGGGGCCGCGTCGTGCATGCCCACCGCGCTCCTCAGCAGGCTCACGTCCTGCCCGATGGCCCGGCTCACCTCGGCGGCGAGCGACGGGTCGTCCCAGGCCAGCTCCCAGCCCTCGGGGGTGGAGACCTCCACCCCGCCGCCGTCGGGGTCGGAGCAGCAGGCCCGGAAGCCGAGCAGGGCGTGGGCGCGGCGGGCCGTGAGCGGGTTGCCGGCGCCGTCGACCACGGCCACGCGCCGGTCGCCCAGGATGCCGAAGGGGCCGACGAACGCCCGTCGCAGCCGCTCGCCGCCGAACGACTTCACGGGGAACCGCCACAGGTCGGCAACCAGCCCGACGGCCGGCGGCTCGGCCGCGCTCAGCGCAGGACGGCCAGCAGGATCACGAGGATCAGCAGCAGGCCGAGCGCCGCGTAGGTCCAGCGCAGCATCCTCTTGCGCAGCTGGATCGTGCTCGCGAGGCGCTGGCGGGCGATCTCCAGCTTCTCGGGATCACGCTCCGGCTCGGGCCACTCGTCGTCGTCATCGCGGGCCACGCGACGAGGTTATCCGATCCCCCGTGAGCCACCCGTCCGATCGACCCGCCGTCTCGGAACGACGAAGGGGCCCGTCTCCGGGCCCCTTCCGCTGACTCACGTTCATCCGCCCGGCGAGGGCGTCACCGTCTCTAGGCGACCTCGCGGAGGCGCTGGGCCTCGGCCAGGCTGGCCAGCTTCTGAAGCGACTGGTTCTCGATCTGGCGAATGCGCTCGCGCGTGACGTTGAAGGTGCGCCCGACCTCGTCGAGGGTCCGCGGGTGCTCGCCCCCGAGGCCGTAACGCAGCTCCAGCACCCGGCGCTCGCGGTAGCTGAGCGTGTTGAGGACGTCCTGCAGCGCCTCGTTCCGGAGCACGGTCTCCGCCGCGGCCTCCGGCTGAATGGCCTTCTCGTCCGCGAGGAACTGGCCGAACTCCGACTCCTCGTCGTCGCCGACCGGCTTCTCGAGCGAGACCGGCGTCTGGGCGCTGCGCTTGATCGACTCCACCTCGGACTCGGGCAGCTTGACCGCGTCGGCGATCTCCGCGATCGACGGCTCACGGCCCAGCTCGGCGACGAGCTTGCGCTCGGCGCGGTTGATCTTGTTCAGCTTCTCGACGACGTGGACCGGCATCCGGATGGTGCGGCCCTTGTCGGCGATCGCCCGCGCCACCGCCTGGCGAATCCACCAGGTGGCGTACGTCGAGAACTTGAAGCCCTTGCGGTAGTCGAACTTCTCGGCCGCGCGCACCAGCCCCAGCGTCCCCTCTTGGATCAGGTCGAGGAACGCCAGCCCCTGGTTGCGGTAGTTCTTCGCGATCGAGACGACGAGCCGCAGGTTGGACTCGACCATCTTCTTCTTGGCCTGAAGGTCGCCGAGCTCGATCAGCTTGGCGAGCTCGACCTCTTCCTTGGCCGTGAGCAGGGGAACCCGGCCCACATCCTTCAGGAAGAGCTGCAGGGCGTCCGTGCTGGTGTCGGCCTTGAGGTTGAGCTTGCGCGGCGGACGGTCCGCGGCCTCGGCCAGCTGCGCCAGCCGCTCACGGGCCTCGCCCTCCTCGAGCAGCTCGATCCCGAGCTCGTCCAGGTGGCGGTAGAGACCCTCGGCCGCGCCCTCGTCGAGGGAGACGCCCTCAACCGACTGGGCGACCTCGTCGATGCCCAGGAAGCCCTGCTCCTGACCACGGGTCAGGAGAGCCTGAACCTCCTCCAGCTCGACCATCTCATTCACTGTCATGTCGCCACCTCCGGCTGGACGCCATCGGAGCACGTGAAGCCATCCGCGTCCCCCACCGCCGGCCGTCCTCACGAACGTCCGTTCGGTAGAGTACCGCTTTACTTCTTGAAGTCAAGGACCACCCAGCAAACCTGTATCGGCACATCGGTCCCAAACCTTTAGCCCCAGTGCTATCCGTGTTTGACGCCTGATCCTCTCGCGGGATTCTCGGCCGCCAGGGACGTTCCTCCCCACGGAAGCCATCGGCATGCTCCCATCAGCGCCTTAAGCGCCGGTTAAGCCATCGTGCGCTGGCGATGAAGTTCTCGTCGGATCTCTATGGGGTCGTCGGGACGTTCTCGAGGGCCTGGAGGGCGCGCGCGGCCAGGATCCCCAGGCGGGTCGTGGGCCCGGCGGCCACCGTGCGGGTCCATGTGCCCCGCGCCTCGCCGGCCCGTCCGCGGTACACCGCCAGCAGGCCCTTGTTGAAGAGCACGACCTGGCTCCCCGGATGCGCCGAGGCCAGGGCCGCGAGCCGCGCCGCGGCGCGAGCAGGCCCCGGCGGCTCCTCGGCTCCGGCGACCATCGCCAGGCCGACCTGTGCCGACAGGTCGCCCGGAGCCACCTCCAGGGCGCCGCGATAGGCGCGCGCCGCGCCGGCTCCGTCGCCCTGCCTCTGCAGGGCCGCCCCGAGCGCCACCCGCACGGGCGCCCCCGCGCCCGCGGCGACCAGGGCGCGCAGCCGGGGCACCTGCTGGGCGGCGGGCAGGGCGTCGGGCGGGAAGAGGGCGAGGAAGGTGCCCGCGCCCTGGGCGCCCGAGTCCGCGTCGAGCGCGGCCACCGGGCCCGGCACGGCGGGCTGGGCCTCGTCGCGCGCGCCGGCGCCGACCGGCGAGTCGAGCGCCCGCGCCAGGAGGATCGCCCCGCCGGCGACCACGATCCAGATCCCCAGGACCGCGACGAGCCACCGGGTGGGCGGGCGTCGGGGCCACGAGATGCGGGGCCGGGGGGCGTCGGGCACGCCCGAGACGTTACCCCGGCCCGAGCGTGTCACGGTCCCTTCCGGGATTCCGGGGGCCGGTGGTAGCATCGGCAACGATCATGAGGTCGATCGCCCCCTCGGTCGCGCCGAAGACTGTGTGCCCGGTTCTCGCAACGGCGCAGATCGTCGCCGGAAAGTGGACCCTCCTGATGCTCCGCGACCTGGCGGGGGGGCCGCAGCGTTTCGGAGAGCTGCAGCGGTCGCTGGCGGGCATCAGCCCGCGCACCCTCTCGCTCCGCCTGCGCTCGCTGGAGGAGGAGGGCATCGTCGAGCGGCGCGAGTTCGCGGAGGCGCCGCCGCGGGTCGAGTACCGCCTCACCTCCAAGGGTGCGCACCTCGTCCCCATTGTGGACGCGATGCGCGAGTACGGCAGTCGCTGGCTCGGCGGCGATCCCTGCGAGGACGAGGCGAACGAGCCCGACGCCCCCCGGCTCGAGGCGGTCGGCTAGACCCCCTCCGGGCAGGGCTACCCCGGCCGTCGGCTGCGCAGGAAGCGCAGCGGCAGGTAGAGCGTGTGAGGCATGCGTCGTTCCAGGCGCTTCCTCAGCTCGGCGCGACCCTCGTCGTCCAGCAGGTGGACGATCGTGGAGCGCGAGAACACCGCCCACGCGTCCTCGACGTCCTCCATCACGACGACCAGCTGCACGTCCTGCTCCTCCACGGTCCCCAGGCCCGCCTCCTTGAAGGCCAGGCTGTCGGCGGGCTCGTGCGGCATGCTCGCCCGGCTGGCCCGGCCGGCGAGCGCGCCGGGGGCGCGCCGGCCGACGACGGCGATGACCATCCCCATGAACGAGGCGTCGATCGGTCGCAGGCGGTCGAACGCGGTGACGCTGGCGACGAAGCGGCCGCCCGGGCGCAGGACGCGGAAGACCTCGGTCAGCAGCCGCGGCAGGTCGGCCACCTCCTCCAGCATCATGCTGGCGACGACGCAGTCGAAGGTCCGGTCGGGCACCGAGGCCATCATCTGGGCGTCGCCGGGGCGGAAGAGCACCGGCATCTCCTCGGGGGTCCGCGCGCGCGCCGTCTCGACGCACTCGGGGACGAGGTCGATCCCGACGACCATGCCCTCGGACCCCACGATGCGCGCCGCGGCGCGCGTGGCGCCGCCCGAGCCGCAGCCGATGTCGAGCACGCGCTCCCTCGACACGATCGGGGCCCAGGTGAGCAGGCTGTCGTAGAGGTGCACGCCGCGGTTCCCGGGCAGCACCGCCAGCGAGTCCTCGGTGCCCGCCGGGTCGATCGCGTGGACAGCGCGGTGGAAACGCGTGGCGAGCGACCCCACCAACGGGACTCCGGCGGCGACCTGGCCGCGGATCTCGGCGACGACCTCCTCCGGCCCTGGGGGCGCGGGCGCCTGCGGCTCGGCCGCTTCCGGCTCGCTTCTCATCGACCGGTCATGCTACCCGCGCCGCCTCACGCGCCGAGCGCCGAGGCCACCTGCGCGAGGCCCTCGAGGTCGACCGGCTCATGCGCGAGGGCGGGGACCGTGGCCATCGCGGCACCGCGCAGGACCTGGATGAGCGCCTCCTGGGCGTCGAGGTCACGGATGCCCAGGAGCTGATCCTCCTCCTGGGTCAGCGCCGCTCGCTCCGCCAGGCCGACGGGGTCGGCGGCGCCGGCCCGCGCGAGCGCGGCCGAGAGCGCGGCCGGGCGGGCCAACCCCCCGCGCGGCAGGGGGTGGACGCGGTTGAGCACCACCCCCACCAGCGGGAAGCCGTCCTCGTGCAGGCGCCGGGTGAGCGCGATCGCCTGGTGCACGGGATCGGCCTGCGGGGCGGCCACCACGACGAATCCCGAGGCGGGGGACAGGAGCATCTCGTGCACCACCCGGGCCCGGTCGGCGAAGCCCTGGTACATCCCGTCGAAGGCCACCAGGAAGTCGGCGACGTCGCGCAGGAGCTGGGCGCCGGTGAGCCTCTCCAGGACCGAGATCACGGTGCTGCTCCCCGCGTGCAGCACCCGGCGCCCGAAGCCGCCGCGCCGGAGCGCGGGGCGCAGCAGCAGCCGCAGCGCGCGCCCCTCGATGAAGCGCGTGATGCGCTGCGGGGCGTCCAGGAAGTCGAGCGCGTTCCGGGCGGGCGGCGTGTCGAGCACGATCCGGTCGAACGAGCCCTCGTCCACCAGCTCGTGCAGCCGCTCGACCGCCATGTACTCCTGCGCGCCGGCGACCGCGCCCGACAGGTGCCGGTAGATCCGGTTCTGGAGGATTCGCTCGCGCGCCTCGTCGTCGGGCGCCTCCCGCGCCACGAGCCGGTCGAAGGTGGCCTTGGCGTCGAGATGCAGCGCCCACAGCTCTCCCGGCGCCGCCCCGGCGAGGCTCCCCAGGTGAACCTGATGCGGCGCGTCGCCCAGGCCGGCCAGCCCGAGCGCGGTGGCGAGGCGCCGGGCCGGGTCGATGGTGACCACGGCGGTGCGGTGGCCCTCCTGCGCGAGCCGCAGGGCGACCGCGGCGGACACGGTCGTCTTGCCCACGCCGCCGGCCCCGGCGCACACCACCAGCCGGCGGTCCTCGAGGGCGCCGATCACGGCTGCCCGTTGTGCGCGCCGACGGCGGCGCCCAGAGCCGCCGCCAGCCGCTCCAGGGCGGCCAGGTCGAACCGGCGCCCGACGATCTCGGGCAACTCCAGCACCGGCAGCCCCGTTCCCGTTGAGAGCCGCTCGCGGTACCCGGCATCGGATCGCTGGCGCGCGAGGTGGGCGAGCGCGGCGGCCACCGCCTCGCGCTCGGTTCCCGGCGGGCCCGCGGCCGCGGCCTCGAGGGCCGGCGCGTCGGCGTCGGAGAAGCGCAGGCCCCGCACCCCGTTCAGCACCGCGGCGGCCACGGGGAGCCCCCGGGCCCGGAGCGTTCCGGCGGCCTCCACGGCCTCGGTCACCGACAGCTCCTCGGGTCGCGCCACGAGGGTGATGCCGGTCGCGGCCGGGTGCGACACCACCGCGTGGATGCGGGCGGCCTGGTGGCGGACGGGCGCGCCCGCGGCCAGCTCCTCCCCGTTGCCCGCCGTCTCGAGCAGGGCGACGCCATGGCCCGTGGCGGGGCAGTCGACGACGATGGCGCCCCACACCGGCTCCTCTCGAGCCCCGGTGCCGTCCGGGACCGGCGCGGGGCGCAGCGCGATGGCCAGGCTCCAGA
>JAXIPH010000328.1:0-8297 GCA_045403035.1 Thermoleophilia bacterium
TGGGGCGCGAGCCCACGACGGGCAGCTCCTCCAGGGAGAGCCCGTCGGCGAGCACCGGGCCGCGCCAGAAGTGGAGCGCCACGCCGTCGGCGCTCACCGCCACCGCCGTGCCGTTCCCCGACACCACCAGGTCGGCGTCGAGATCGCCCGGGGAGCCGAACGGCAGCTCGCGGTCGACGCCGAAGGGCTGATCGGGGCCCCGGCTGCTGGCGAAGGCGGTGCTCCGGTCGCCGGCCAGGTCGCACTGCCACCACACGACCGCCTCCCCGCCGTCGCCCACGCTCACGCGCGGCGCAAGCAGTCGCACGCAGGACGCCGATCCGGAGACTCCGTCGGGCAGGCTCCACATCTGGCCGGTCCGGCCCTCGGCGACCTGCACCTCACCGTGGTAGCCGGGGTCCTCCGACGTGTTCCCCGTGCCCCAGTGCCAGGCCGCGAGGGCCATCCCCCGCCCGTCGATGGCCAGGTCCGGCCGACCCGCGGTCAGCCGAGGGCTGGAGAGCGTCTGGATGCGGTCCCAGCGGGTCTCGCCGGCCCGGCGCTCCCGGGCGCGCACCACGAGGATGGGCCTCCGGCGCCGCAGGCCCTCGAAGCGCACGAGGCGGCTGCCGACCACCTGGCGCCACACCACCACCACCCGGCCGGCCGCGTCCACGGACACCTGGGGATCCACCGCGGGGCGGCCGCGCCGCGAGACGGCCTCGGGCCGGGACCACTCGCCGCCGGCCGCCCGAGACGACACGACCACCATGGCCCTCCGGCCGCTGCCGCGCACCCACGCCGCGGCCGCCTCGCCGCGGCGGTTGATCGCCACGTCGGGGGAGCGCGCCGCGAGCGGGCCGACGGAGGCCCGCTCGGCGGGGCTCCAGGCGGCGGTGGCCGCCGCGGCCGAGCAGGCCAGCACGGCGAGCGCCCCGATCCCGGCGCGGCGGACGGGCTCAGCCGGCATCGAACGCGGCCCTCTCGACGACCCGCACCCCACCGACGACGCGGCTCCAGTAGGCGACGGCATCGCCTGAGGCGGCCACCCCGATGGCGGGCGGGATCGCGGCGTCCACGCCGCCCCCTCCGGAGATGGGCTCCGCGGCACCCCAGGCGCCGTCCACTCCGCGGGCCGCGGCGAGCACCTCGCGCGCGCCCGTGAGCGCCAGGGCCACCGCCCGGGAGCCGTCGCCCGTCGCCACCCGGATCGCGCGGACGCGGGCCGTCGCCGGCGAGAGGCCGCGCCGCGATCCCACCGTGGTCCCGTCGAGGTCCGCGGTCACCAGCCTCCCGTCGGACGCCCACGCGGCGAGCGCCGACCCGCCGGTCGCTCCGCTCAGGTCGAGCGCGGGGAGGACGCCGGTGAAGGAGGCCGCCCCGGAGGCGCGCGGCGCGGGCAGGAGCGCAAGGTCGAGGCCCGGCGCGGGCGCCCCCCCGCGCCACCAGCTCAGCCGCATCGCCGACCCCTCGCTCCGGGAGCCGCTCAGGCCGACGACGACGCCCTCGTCGGTCACGGCGAGGTCCGAGGTCTGGGGCCCGCGCGTGTCGAAGGGCAGGCGGCGCTCGCGGCCCCACCGGCCGGGGACGTCGCCCCGGGCCACCGCGAACGCGGTGGTGCGCCCACCCACCAGGCGGCACTCCCAGCTCACCACGGCCTGGCCGCCCGTTCCCACGGCCACCCCGGGCAGCCCCGTGCCCCTGCGGCACTCGGTCGAGCGGGACACCGAGCGGGCCGGCGTCCACGCCTGGCCCGGGAGCCGCTCGGCGAGCTGAACCCGGCCGACGAAGCCGGGCGAGCCCGGGGCGGTGCCAGTGCCCCAGTGCCAGGTCGCGACCGCGACGCCGCGCCCGTCGACCGCGATCTGCGGCGGCCCCACCTTCTGCCGGTCGCTGGACAGCGCGGCCACCGCCCCCCAGGGCCCCGCGACCCGGCGCTCGCGGGCGAACGCCACGTAGACGACCTGGGTGCGTAGCCGGCGGCGGACCTCCACCGCCCGGTCGCGCACGACCTGGCGCCAGCCCACCACCGCGACGCCGGAGCGGGAGATCGCGACCGTCGGGTCGGCGGCGGCGCGCCCGGGGGGCGAGACGACGGCCGCCGGCTCCCAGGCACCGGCGGCCCGCCGCCGCACGGTGGCCACGATCTCGGGGACGCCGCCCGGAAGGGTGCGGACCCAGGCCGCGACCGCGGCGCCGCGGGGGTTGACGGCCACGTCGGGCGCACGGGCATCACCGGGGTCGACCGATGCCCGCTCGGCGGGCGTCCACGCCGCGAACGCGGGCCCTGCGCCCGCGAGGAGGAAGGGCAGCGCCGCGACCACGAGATACCGGGATCGCATGTCTGGAGACGGTACACGGGGACGCGTGTATCCTTGTCCATCCGGGGCGCCGGCGGCGGATGGGGGCAGTCTTGACGGGCGCGGAGGAGCGCACGGATCGCGACATCGGTCGCCTCGCAGAGGCCCTGGGCGATCCGACACGGCGACGCGTGTTCTTCGCGGTGCGCTCAGAGGGGCGCGAGCAGTCCAAGGACGACGTCGCCGCGGCCGTGGGCATCGACCGGCGCCTGGCCGGATTCCACCTCGACAAGCTCGTGGAGTACGGCTTCCTCGAGGCCGAGTTCCGGCGCGCCGAGGGACGGGGAGGCCCGGGGGCCGGCCGGCCGCCGAAGCTCTACCGCCTGGCCGATTCCGAGGTGCTCGTCGCCCTCCCCGAGCGGCACTACGACCTGCTCGCCACCCTGCTGCTGAGGGCCACGCGAGACGGGGGTGACGGCACGCCGCAGGAGGTGCTGGAGCGCGTGGGCCACGACTTCGGCTTCGAGCTGGGGCTGGCCGAGGTGGCCGCCGGGCGCGGCGCCCCGGGATCGCGCGGGGTCGACGCGATCGGCGAGGTGGTGCGGCTGTTGTCGCGCTACGGCTTCGCGGCCCGTGCCGAGGGCGATGGGGGGCTGCGCGCGTGCGCGTGCCCCTTCGAGGAGCTGGCGTTCCACGATCCCGAGCGCATCTGCGGCCTCGATCGCGCGATCTGGGGCGGCATGCTCGCCGCGTTCGCGCCCGACGCCACGCTGCGCGTCGCGGAGACGCGCGCCGAGGGGCACGAGGCCTGCGTGGCCACGGTCGACGCCGCGGGCCGGCCCTCGGCCTGAGGGCGGTCGCGCGGGACCCGCTGGGTCAGTCCTTCACCCGGGTCGTCCCGAAGAGGTACGTCATCACGGCGAAGACGACCGTCATGATCCCCGCGGCGAGGGGATCGGCGCCCCGCTGGTCGGCGAGGGCGGCGAACGTCTCGGCCAGGAGCGCGATGGTGATGAGGCCGAACATGACGAAGCCGAGCCAGTTCGCCCAGCCGATGGGCAGGTACTTCCGGGTGCCCACCTCGGTGGCGGCCGGCGCGTAGTTCGCGCGGCGGCCTCCCGTGCGCCTCTTGCTCGACCGGCCCCGTGCCACGGCGGCAGGGTAGCACCGGGGAACGGTACCCTGCCGCCGTGCCTCCGCGGCCCGACCAGATCGCCGACTGGCGCGAGGTGCTCATCGCCCGGGCGGCGCTCGAGACCGGGCTGCTCGGGGCCCTGGAGGAGGCGCGGCCCGTGGACGACGCGGCCGATGCGGCGGGGCTCGACCGCCGGGCGGCGCGGATCGTGAGCGCGGCGCTGGTGGGCACGGGCTATCTCGAGGAGGCCGGGGACGGGCTGCGCGCCACCGAGCGCGGTCGCGCTCTCCTGGGCCCGTCCGGGGAGGGCCGCGACCCGGCCGGGGAGCTCCATCTGGAGGCGCGCGCGATGCGCAGCCACCTCGCGCTGGAGGAGACGCTTCGCACCGGCCGGCCCGTGGACGACGTGTCGGGGGGCGACCGCGCCACCATCGAGCGCTTCATGCGCGCCATGCGGCAGATCGCCGCCCCCCGCGTCGCCCCAAGTGTCGCGGCCCTCGGGGCTCCCCCGCCGGGGGCTCGCCTGCTCGACGTGGGCGGGGCGCCGGGCACCTACGCCCGCGCCTTCGCGGCGGAGGGATGGGACGTGACCGTGCTCGACCAGCCGCGGACCCTGGAGGTGGAGGGGCCCGGCCTGCGCGCCGCGGGGATCGCGACGGTTGCGGGCGACGCCACGCGCGCGCTCCCCGGGGCGGCCTGGGACGCGGTCTACCTCGGCAACGTGGTCCACCTCTTCGACCCCGCGACGGCCCGCGCGCTGGTGGCCCGCGCGGGGGCGGCGCTGGTGCCCGGAGGCACCTTGGCGGTGCAGGAGGTGCTCGGCGACGTCAGCCCGCAGGGGCCGGCCTTCGGGGTGATGATGCTGGTCTCCACGCCGGGCGGCGACGCCTACCCCGAGGCCGACTATCGCGACTGGATGAGGGCGGCGGGCTGTCCGGTGGAGCGGGTGGTCGAGCTCCAGGAGGGGTGGCACCACCTGCTGCTCGGCCGGCGCGTGACCGGGTGAGGGAGCCGCTTGCCGACGCGGGGCCCACGGGGGAGCGGCCCCCGTACCGGTTCAGCGCGCGATGCCGGGTGGAGGTGACCGACACGGACCTCGGCGGGGTCGTCTACTACGGTCGCTACGCCCACCTGCTCGACCGCGCGATCCTCGCCTACCGCCGGCACCTCGGCATCCCCGGCCTGGGTCCGGACGGCCACCTCTTCCTGGTGCGCTCGCTGTCGGTGGAGTACCGCGCCTCGGCGGTCTTCGACGACGAGGTGGAGACGTTCGTGCGCGTCGCGCGCCTCGGGCGCTCGAGCCACATCATCGAGGCGCGGCTCGAGCGGATGGGCGACCGCCCGGAGCACCTGGCCGACGCCCGGGCGGTGATCGTGGGGGTCCGGGAGTACCTCGGGCGCCCGACCCGCATGCCCGCGACGATGAACGGGGCGATCGCCGCCTTCGAGGGGATCGGGGCCGGCGCGTGAGGGTGTGGGGGGAGGATGCCGCCGTCCTGGAGCGCGCCGGGGCGGACCTGGGGGAGTTGACCGGGCTCGAGCGGGCGCTCGCCGCCGCGCTTCCCATGCCCGGGACGGGCATCATCGACGCGCACGCCCACCTGGGCCGCGACGCCGACGGGCACCGGCTCGCGGCCGACGCCCTGCTGGCCGACATGGGGCGGTGGGGGATCGCCGCCGCGGTGTGCTTCCCGGCCGACGATCCCGGCGCCGGCGGCGACTTCGGCACGGCCAACGCCGCGGTGCTCGAGGCCGCGCGGCGGGCCGGCGGCCGGGTCGTGCCCTTCTGCCGGATCGATCCCCTGCGGTCCGGTGCGGCCTGGGCGATGGACCGCGCGGCTGCGGGCGGCGCCGTGGGCCTGAAGCTGCACCCCGTCGCCCAGCGCTTCCGCCCGGAGCACCCCGACGTGGCCGCGGCCGTGCGCGAGGCCACCGCCCGCGGGTGGCCGGTGACGATCCACGCGGGATACGGCGCCCGGCCGCTCGCCGGGCCCATCGCCACCCTGCTCGACGCGGCGCCCGGCGCCCGGCTCATCCTGGCCCACGGCGGGCGCGGCGACGCCCGGGCGCTGGCGCGCCTGGTGGCCGATCGCGCCGGCCTGCTGCTCGACACCTCGCTGGCGGCCCTGGTCGACCTGGTCGCCCTGCCGCCGGGGCGGCTGGTCTTCGGCTCCGACCGACCGTACGGCGAGCACGGCACCGCGCTGCGCCTGGTGGCGCGGGCCGCGGGGATCGCCGGGTGGCGCGACGAGGAGCTCGGCGGGGTGCTGGGCGGCAACCTGCGGCGACTCCTGGACGGCGAGGCTGCGTGACGCTGCCCCGCCCCGAGGCCGTGCGCCTGTCCGCGGCGCTCGCCCAGTGCGACATCGCGCTGGTGCGCCGGGACCCGGTGGCGCCGGCCCTCCTCTCCCAGGCCGCCCGCCACGCCGAGGGGCTCGGCCCCGGACCGCTGGTCGCGGCCGCGGCGCGCCTGGCGCGCGCCTGCGACCCGGCCGGCGGGTCGCGGGAGGAGATGGCGTGCCGCAAGGTGGTGCAGGCCCTCGTCCGCGCCGCGGCCATCGACGCCGAGGCCGCGCTGCTGTGAGCGCGGCCACCCGCGCCCGCCTGGCCGAGCTGGTCGCCGCCGAGGACATGGACCTCGCCGAGGCCAACCTGTTGATCGCCGCCGAGGCGTCGCCCCGCCTGGACGCCGCGGCCACCCTCGCCGAGGTCGACGCGCTGGCGAGGGCGGCCCGGGCCGGGGGCGTGGTGCCCGCCCTGCGCGACCGCGGCTTCCGGGGCGACGGCGACGACTACGACGACCCCCGCAACTCGTTCCTCGACCAGGTGCTCCGCCGCCGCCGGGGCCTGCCGATCGCGCTGGCCACGCTCACCCTGGCGGTGGCCCGGCGGGTCGGGCACCCGATGGCGGGGATCGGGATGCCGGGCCACTTCGTGGTGGCCGACCTCTCCGGCCCCGAGCCGGTCCACCTCGATCCCTTCGACGGCTGGCGCGCCCTCTCCACAGAGGACCTCGCGCGCATCGTCAGGGAGATCACCGGGCTCGCGCTGCGGCCCGAGTTCCTGGCGCCGGTCTCCGCGCGGGCGATCCTCGCCCGGACGCTCGCCAACCTGCGCGCCTCCTACCTGCGGCGGCGGATGCTGGAGGATGCCCTCTGGACCGTCGAGGTGGGTCTGGTGGTCACCCCGGACGACGCGGAGCTCTCCCAGGAGACCGTGGCGCTTCTCGCGGGGCTCGGGCGCTACGACGAGGCCGAGGATGCGGGCGAGGCGCTGCTGGCGGCCTGGCCGACCGACGACGCCCGCGCGGCCGTCGAGGCGCAGCTGGCCGCGGTGCGCGACCTGCAGCGGAGGATGAACTGATGGCCGACGTCATCCGCGACCAGGTGCTGGCGGCCAACCGCGCCTTCTACGACGCGCTCGAGGCCCTGGACCTGGCGCGGATGGAGGCCTGCTGGGCCGACGGACCCGGCATCGCGTGCCTGCACCCGGGGGGTCCGTGGCAGCGCGGCTGGGAGGAGATCCGCTCCGGGTGGGAGGCGATCTTCGGGAGCACCGGCTACATCGAGTTCGAGATCGCCGACGCGGAGGTGACGATCGCCGACCCGGTGGCCTGGGTGACCTGCACCGAGGTCATCACCTCGGCGGCCGGATCCGGTCAGTCCAGCGTCGCCGAGGTGGCCGCCACCAACCTCTTCCTGCTCGACGCCAACGGGTGGCGCCTGGCGCTGCACCACGCCTCGCCGGTCATCCGCCCCGCCCCTGCGGAGGAGACCTGAGCGGCTACGCCTTGCTTGCGAGGTAGTCGGCGAGCATCTTCTCGCCGGCGGCGTGGCCGTCCTCGAAGTAGACCCGGTTGATCTCCTTGAAGATCTCCTGCGAGTCGGGGACGTCGTCCTCGGCCAGCGTCGCGTCCACGGGGCAGGCCTCGACGCAGGCGTCGCAGTCGATGCATTCGGCGGGGTCGATGTACAGCATGGTCGCCTCGTCGTGGTGCTCCTCGCCCGGGGCGGGGTGGATGCAATCCACGGGGCAGACATCCGCACACGAGTTGTCCTTGGTGCCGATGCACGGCTCCGTGATGATGTAGGCCATTCGGCGAACCTCGAGCGTCGTGTTGGACAGCGGCGCCGGCCCGCACAGCAGGCGCCTCCACGCGGGACTCTACCAGCGGCGCCCGGCCCCCGACGACGCCGCCACGGCCCGCGGCACCGCGGCCACCACCGCATCGGCCGCCGCGAGCAGGGCCTTGGCCGCGGCGCAGTCGGGTCGCGCCTCCACCACCGGCAGCCCGCCGTCGCCCGCCTGCGCGACGCTGGCCTCGAGCGGCACCTGGCCCAGCAATGGGACCCCCAGCTCGTGGGCGAGCGCGCTGCCTCCCCCGCCCGAGAAGACCTCGTAGCGAGCGCCGGTGTCGGGCGCCACGAACCAGCTCATGTTCTCGATCACGCCCGCCACCGGCAGGTTCACTCGGGCGGCCATGGCGGCCGCCCGGCGGGCCACGCGCTGCGCGGCGAGCTGGGGCGTGGTCACGATCACCAGCGAGGCGGTGGGCAGGAGCTGGGCGATCGAGATGGCCACGTCGCCCGTGCCCGGGGGCAGGTCCACCAGAAGGTAGTCCGGCTCGTCCCACCACACCTCGGTGACGAAGCTCGTGAGCGCCTTGTGCAGCATCGGGCCGCGCCAGATGACCGGGCTGTCCTCCTCGGTGAGGAACCCGATCGACATGAGCCGGACGCCGTGCGACTCCACCGGCATCATCAGGTCCTCGACCGTCACGGCCCGGCGCGTGACGCCCATCATGCGCGGGATGGAGTAGCCGTAGACGTCCGCGTCGAGGAGCCCCACCGTCGCGCCGCGGCGCGCCAGGGCGACGGCGAGGT
>JAXIPH010000006.1:0-5787 GCA_045403035.1 Thermoleophilia bacterium
CGCCCGGAGACGACGTCCTCCGCGACCTCGGTCAGAAGCCGCCGATGGGCCCGGGCGTACCCGCGCAGCTGAAGGAACGCCTCGTCCATGTCGAGCCCCGCCTGCGCGGCCAGCACGCCCTTGGCCTGCTCGATGGCGACACGGCTGTTGAGGGCGTCCTGAAGCTGCTCGGCGAGGATCTGAGCCTCGCTCACCGCCCGCTGCTGCAGGAGGGCGACGGTGGCGACGTCGGCCAGCGCCTGCGCGGCGGTTGCGTCGGCATGGTCCAGCCCGCCCGGGGTGGTGCGGAACAGGTTCAGCGCGCCGAGCACCTTTCCGTGCAGGCGCAGGGGCAGGGCATGGACGGCGCGGAAGCCGGCGCTCATCGCCTCGGGGGCGAAGCGAGGCCAGCGCTCGGCAGAGCTCCCCAGGTCGGCGACCAACACCGGCGCGCCGGCGCGGAAGCAGTCGAGGCACGGCCCCTGATCGGCCTGGAGCTGCATCAGCTCCACCAACTCGATGGCCTCACTGGTGGCCGCCATCAGCCGCAGCTCGCCGCGCGTGTCGGACATGAGCAGCCCGGCGGCGTCCACGTCGAAGATCTCGACGCTGCGCTCGGCCAGAAGCGTCAGCAGGTCGACGATGTCGAACCGGTCGACGAGCGAGTCGGCCAGCTCGACGAAGGTCCGAGTCAGCCGCTCCTCGCGGCTCAGCATTCCGGTCTCCCCCTTCCCATCCACAGGCGATTCTAGGAAAGAACGGCCCCCGGCGGTAGGGGCTCGGACAGGCCGGCGGTGCGCCCCGACGCGCTAACCTCACCCGCAGACGCCGGCACCCGCGGGCCAACCACCCCGGTCCGGCGCGCTGCTGCCCCGGACCTCGGCGGCATCACCCGACGGGAGACGGGGGGTTGAGGTCGTGCAGCGCTTGGGACGCCCGGGCCGATCGATCCCGTGAGCGCCTCACGCGACGACGCGCGCTTCCGCCGCATCGTGGACATCGTGACCACCGGTGCCGGGGGGAGTGGGAGGCGCGACCTCTGCCGAGCCGGCGTCGACGTGCTGGGGGTCGCGGGGATGAGCCTCATGCTGAGACTGGACGGCATGCCGAATCCGGTCTGCGCGTCGAACCCCCTGGCGGCCCATCTCGAGGATCTCCAGCACACGTTGGGCGAGGGGCCGGGCGTCGATGCCGTGGAGACCGGCCGGCCGGTCTCGGAGCCCGATCTGGCCCGGCCGCGCCCGGTGCGCTGGGTCGCCTTCGGCCCGGCGGCGCTCACGGCCGGGGCGGGGGCCCTGTTCTCCTTCCCCCTGCGCCTGGGCGCGGTCCGCCTGGGCGCGCTCACGCTGCATGAGCCCTCGGCGGGGCGCCTCGCGGACGGACAGCACGCCGATGCGCTGGTGATGGCGAGCGTCATCTTCGACGCCATCCTGGGGATGCAGACGGGCGCGCCCCCCGGAACCCTCAGCCCGGACCTTGCGATGCTCGCCGACTACGGGGCCGAGGTGCATCAGGCCTCGGGGATGGTGAGCGTGCAGCTCGAGGTGAGCGTGGGCGAGGCGCTGGTGCGGCTTCGCGCCCATGCCTACGCGACGGAGCGGCCGCTGGCCAAGGTCGCCGCCGATGTGGTCGCGCGCCGGTTGCAGCTCGATGTTTGAGTCGTTTTCGTAAGCTCATACGTCGCTTCTGGTACCCTCACCGCGCTGCCCCGGACCCCGGCGGCGTCGTGTCCCGCACGGACGCGCATTGAGAAGGTCGATTGGCAGCGACGCGGGCGCGGGACGTGGCTTCCCCTAGCCGGGCGCCCGTCTTCCGTCCGCTCTCTCTCGAAGACCTCGTGTGGCACGAGTCTCGTCGAGCGGCAGTGTGAGCGAGGGCCAGAGGCCTGAATAGTCATTGGCTCGCTGCCCCGGACCGGCGGCGGCCAGCAAGTGGACGCGAACGGGGTGTCGGATGGCAACGGCAGATGTGGCAACCAGCCCGCGGGGCGAGATGGTCGAGACCGCGGTGGTCGACTCGGTGGCGACGATCACCGTTCGCGGCGATCTCGACGACGCCGCGATCCTCGAGAGGCTGCTCGCGGTGTGCGGACTCGTGGATCTGGACCTGTCCTCGCGTTCCACCTCTTCCTCGCCTGCGCCGGACCGGGGGTCGCCGCGCGCGCTGGTGGCCGTCGCACGGGACGCGGAGTCGCGGGAGTACGCCACGTGAGTCGGGGCCGCGAGCGGCACGCCCTCCCGCGGATCGACTTCAAGGGCGGCGGCCCCTTCTACGACGAGCTGAAGGCGCAGGTGGGGCTGTACCTGGCCGATCGCCGGCGCGTCCGCCGCGCCCAGGTGCGGATGTACCTCAAGAGCGCGACGGTCGTCCTCTGGGTCGCCGCCTCGTGGGCCCTCCTGGTGTTCGCCGCCTCGACCTGGTGGCAGGCCGGGCTCCTGGCGATCTCGCTCGGCCTGGCCCTGGCCGGCCTCGGCTTCAACATCACCCACGACGCCAACCACGGCTCCTACTCGCCCAGCCGGCGCCTGAACCGGGCCATGAGCTTCTCCATGGACTTCATGGGCGCCAGCTCCTACGTGTGGCGCACGAAGCACAACGTGGTCCATCACACCTTCACCAACATCGCGGGCGCCGACTCGGACATCGACTCGATGCCGTTCGCCCGGCTGGCGCCCGAACAGCCGCGTCGCGCGATGCACCGCTTCCAGCACTTCTATCTGTGGCCCCTCTACGGGCTCTTCGCGATCAAGTGGCACACGACCGGCGACTTCGGCTACCTGTGCGAGGGCAGGGTGGCCGAGACGCCGCTGCGGTGGCCCCGTGGTGGGCAGCTCGCCGGATTCTGGGCGGGGAAGGTCGTCTTCATCACGTGGGCGCTCGTGATCCCCGCGCTCCTGCATCCGATCTGGATCGTGGCCGTCGTCTTCGGCGTCGTGTCGTTCGTTCTGGCGGTCACCCTCGCCGTGACCTTCCAGCTCGCGCACTGCCTCGAGGAGGCGGAGTTCCCGAGCGCCGAGGACATGGCCGGCACCGGGCGCACCGAGTGGGCACGCCACCAGGTGGAGACGACCGTGGACTTCGCCCCGCGGAGCCGGCTGTTGGCCTGGTACCTGGGTGGGCTCAACTTCCAGATCGAGCATCACCTCTTCTCGCGCGTCTGCCACACGCACTACCCGGCGGTGGCCCCCATCGTGCGCGAGGTCTGCGCCCGCCACGGGGTGCGCTACCAGGCGCATCGCACGCTGGGGTCCGCGCTCGCGTCCCACACGCGCTGGCTGAGGCAGATGGGCCGCCCCGAGACCGTCGGCGTGCGCGTTCCGTCGCGGGCGGCCAGCTGAGGACCGGCCGCCCCCGCCGCTGAGCACCCACACGACGGCTACGTGATCCGATCGAGCGCTCGGCGCGCCGGGCCGATCGATCGCGCGTGCCGGACGATGCCGCGCCACGGATCGCCGCCCCCCGCCAGGCGGTCGCCGATCGTCGCGACGGTCCAGCCGCGGGGACTCAGCGCCCGGTCCTCGAGCTCCTCCCAGCGCAGGGGGGTCGCCACCGGCGCGCCCGGCAGGGGACGGACCGCGTAGGGCGCGACCGCGTGCTGGCCGTAGGCGTTGCGCCCGACGTCGACGAAGATCCGCTCGCCGCGACGGTCGCGGCGGAACTCGACGGTCAGCGTGCGCGGATCGTCCTCGACCAGCGCGACGGCGACGGCGCGGGAGAGGTCGTGGACCGCGTCGTAGTCCGCCGTCCGGCGCAGCGGGACCACCACGTGCAGCCCGCGCGAGCCGGTCGTCATCGCGAACGGCGCGAGCCCCAGGTCGCGCAACAGGTCGCCCAGCCATCGCGCCGCGGCCCGGACCTCGGCGAAGCGCTGGCTGGCCGGGTCGAGGTCGAAGATCAGGCGGTCCGGGTGCTCGAGCCGGTCGGCGCGGCTGGTCCAGACGTGCGGGGTGATCACGTTCTGGCCCGCCAGATAGACGAGCGTGGCGGCGTCGTTCGCGAGGACCTGATGGATCGTCCCGCCCTCCCGCTTGGGGACCGCGACCGTCGCGACCCAGTCCGGGAAGTGCCGCGGGACGTCCTTCACGAAGAAGCCGTTGCCCTCGAGTCCCTGAGGGAAGCTGTGCAGGGCGAGCGGCCGGCCGCGCACGTGGGGGACCATCGCCCCGGCCACGCTCGCGTAGTGCCGGGCGAGGTCCAGCTTGGTCAGCGGCGGGTCCGGGAAGAGCACCCGGTCGGGGTGGCTGATGGGGATGCTCCGGCGGCCCGCTCGGACGCGGTCGCTCATTCGCGCACCACCTCCTCGGCCGCCTTGTCGTCGCGCAGCCCCAGGAAGCGGGGGTGGCGCAGGCGGCCGTCGCGCGTCCACTCCGTGAACCCGACCTGCGCCACCAGCCGCGGCTCCACCCAGGTCGCGTCCCGGTCGCGGACCGGATCGGCGAACGGCGACCCCTCCCGGCGCAGGGGCCCGAGCCGAGCCGCCAGGTCCCGCAGCGTGGCCTGCGTGAAGCCGGTCCCGACCTTGCCCGCGTAGCGCAGCCGCCCCCGGTCGTAATAACCGAGCAGCAGCGCGCCCAGCTCGCTGCGGCTGCCCCGCGGCGCGGTGTAGCCGCCGATCACCAGCTCCTGCTCGGCCGAGCACTTGAGCTTCAGCCAGTCGCGCGAGCGGCCGTGCGTGTAGGGGGCGTCGGCGCGCTTGGCGATCAGGCCCTCCCAGCCCTTGCGGCACGCCTCGCGAAACAGGGCCTCGCCGTCGCGGTTGCGGTGCGTGGTCAGACGGACCGCGCCCCCGAAGGAGAGCGCCGCGCGCAGCAGGCGCTTGCGCGCGCGCTGCGGCAGCGCCGTCGTGTCGTGCCCGGCGAGGTGGAGCAGGTCGAAGAGGTAGAGGAACACCGGGACCTCGCGCTCCCCCGCCTGCTGGAGCCGGGCGAAGCTCGTCCGGGCGCCCTCGAACGCCACGACCTCGCCGTCCACCACGAATCCCGTCGCCGGGTCGCGCGCGAGCGCCCCGGCGGGCTCCGCAAAGCGCGCATCGAGGCTCAGGCCGTTGCGCGAGACCAGCCGGACCCCCTCGTCCTTGATCGCCACGCAGCGGATTCCGTCGAGCTTGCGCTCGAAGATCCAGCCCGGGTCCGAGAAGCGCTCGTCGGTGAGCACCGCCTTCATCGGCTCGACGCGCTCGGGCAGGGGGGCGGGGCGGAGCAGCGCGCGCTCGTCGTCGGAGAGGCCGGCGAACGGATCCATGGGACCCAGCTTCCCACTCCACGGGCTCCGAGATGGGCACAACCCGCGGCCTGCGATAGTCACGGCATGTCGGATCGCGACATCCCTCGCGATCCGGTGGCCCTCCAGGTGCTGATGTTCTTCCCGCGGGGCGGCTCCGCTCAGGTGGCCCGGTACCTCGCGCGGGCGATCGCCGAGGGGCCCTCGCGATGGAGGCCGCGGGTGATGAGCGGCTCGGTGGGACCGCCCGGGGCCCCGGGCAACGCGGCGACGTTCTTCGCCGGGCTGGACGTGGTGCCCGTCCCCTACGACGCCGCCCTGCTCGCGCCCGACCCATTGCTGGCGTCCCCCCCGATGCACCCCTCCTACGAGGATCGCCCGGGAGCCGCCGACCGCGTGATGGCCGGGCTCGACGAGGCGGTCTACGAGCATCTCGTGGCCGAGTGGTCGCGGCTGCTCGCCGCGCCCGGGGTGCTCGACGACGTCGCCGTGGCCCACCTGCACCACCTGACCCCGGTGCACGAGGCGCTCGCGCGCCTGCGGCCGGACATCCCCGTCGTCACGCACCTCCACGGCACCGAGCTGCTG
>JAXIPH010000202.1:0-9186 GCA_045403035.1 Thermoleophilia bacterium
AGCTCGCCCCTGGTGGTGGGCGGCCTGGTCTACGTGGGCGCGCACGACGGGCGCCTCCACGCGGTCGACGCGGAGAGCGGGCGGGCGCGCTGGACCTTCCGGGCGCCCGCGGCCATCAAGGGCAGCGCGGCGCTGGCCGGCGGCCTGGTGGTGGTGGGCGACTACGGGGGAGAGGTGCACGCACTGGACGCCCGTAGCGGGGCCGAGCGGTGGACCTACTCCGGAGGAGTGCGGTTCTACGGCGGGCCCGGGGTGAGCGGGACCACGGTCGTGATTGGCGATGTGGGAGGCGCCGTCATCGCCCTCGACGCGCGGGACGGCTCCGAGCTGTGGCGCCACTCGACCGGCGGGGCGTTCGTCTACTCCAGCCCCGCGATCGCAGAGGGGACCGTCTTCATCGGCTCCTACGACGGCGTCTTCCGGGCGCTCGACCTGGCGTCCGGCGCGGTGCGCTGGAGCTTCGACGTCGGCGGGCGCATCTCCGGCTCCGCCACGGTCGTGGACGGCGTCGTCTACGTGTCGAGGCTCTACGCGCCCGGCCAGGCTCGCCGCACCTACGGCCTCGACGCGGCCACGGGCGCGGTGCGCTCCCAGACCGACGACGGCCGCTACTCGCCCGCGGTGGGCGCCGGGCGCACCCTGTACCTCGTGGGAACCCGGGTTCTGCGTGCGTATCCCGCGCCTGTCCCATAGGGCCCTCTGGATCGGGCTCGGCGCGCTGGCGCTGATCCTGGTCGCGGCGGGCGTCCTCGGCCTCGGCCTCCTCCGGGGGTGGTTCGACTCCGGCAGCGTCGAGGGCACCACCGAGGGCTTCGACCCCGCCGAGGCGCCGCGCGGGCAGAGCGATGCCGGGGCGTGGCCGGAGTTCGGCTTCGACGCGCGGCGCACCCGCGCCAACCCGGCGCTCGACCTGTCCCCGCCCTTCCGGCGGCGCTGGTCCTTCGACGCGGGCGCGCTGCTGGAGTTCCCGCCGGTCCTGGCGGACGGGCGCGCGATCGTGGGCACCAACGCCGGCCTCGCCCTGGCCGTGGACCTGGAGACCGGGCGCGAGCTGTGGAGGGTCGAGCTGCACGGTCGGGTGGCGTCCTCGCCCGCCATGGCCGGCGACCTCGTCCTCTTCACCACCAAGCGGGGCGGGGTGCTGGCCCTCGAGGCGGCCACCGGACGCCGGGTCTGGCGGCGCTCGCTGGGGTCGGCCTCCGAGTCGTCCCCCCTGGTGGTGGGCGGCTCGGCCTACCTGGGTGAGGTCTCCGGGCGGGTCGTGCGCCTCGACGTGCGCACCGGCGGCGTGCGCTGGTCGGCGAAGGCCGCGGGCGACGTGAAGGCGAGCCTGGCGCTGTCGGGGGCGAACGTCGTGGTCGGCGACTACGCCGGCCGCCTGACGGCCTTCCGCCGCTCGGACGGACGGGTGGTCTGGCGCACCCAGAGCCCCGGTGAGCGCCTGCGGGGACCCGGGCGCTTCTACGCCGGGCCGGCGGTGGCCTACGGACGGGTCTTCGTGGGGAACGTCAACGGTCGCGTCGTGGCCCTCAACGAGGACACGGGCGAGGTCGCCTGGGTACGCGTGGTCGGCGGCTTCGTCTACTCGAGCGCCGCCGTGGCCGACCGGCGGGTGTACGTGGGCAGCTACGACCACCACCTGCGCGCGCTGGACGCCGTCACCGGGCGCGTGGTGTGGAGCGTCGACATGGGCGAGCGCATCTCCGGCTCGCCCTCGGTGATCGGCGACCTCGTCTGGGTGTCCACCCTCGCCCCCGAGCCGAGCGACGGGCGCACGTTCGCCCTCGACGCCGCCACCGGGCGGCGCCTCCTGACCTTCCCCGACGGGCGCTACAGCCCGGCGGTGGCGATCCGCGGGCTGCTGGTGCTGACCGGCGTGCACACGCTCTACGGCCTCACCCCCCGCGGATGACCGTCGGCCGCCTCGCCCGGGCGGCGGCGATCGTCGCCGTCCTCGGCATGGTCTCGCGGCTCCTGGGCTACTTCCGCGAGGCGGTGCTCGCGGGCGCGTACGGCGCCTCGGCCGACGCGGACGCCTTCGTCGACGCACTCCTGATCGTCAACGCGTTCGCGGCGATCCTGCTCTACGCCCTGGTGACGCTCGTGATCCCCGTGTTCCAGAGCGAGCGCGAGGACGCCGGCGAGGCCAGCGCTTGGCGGCTCATCTCGGCGCTGGCCGGCTGGGTGGGCATCGCGCTGGTGGCGATCGCGTCCGTCTGCGCGATCTGGCCGGAGGGGCCGGCGGCGCTCTTCCGGCTCGACCCCGCGCGCGCCGCGACCTGCGCGGAGCTCATCCGGATCATGGCCCCGGCCCTGGCCATGCAGGGGTTCTCGGCGCTCTTCACCGCAATGCTGCAGATCCACGGCCGCTTCGCGGGGCCGGCCGCGGTGGGCCTCGCGTTCAACCTCGGGATCATCGTGGCGATCGCCATCTTCCACCGCTGGATCGGCATCGAGGCGGCGGCGTGGGGGGTCGTCATCGGCGCCACGGCCCAGGTGCTGCTGCAGCTGCCCCAGTTCGCCCGCCTCCTGCGCCGGGCCCGGGCGCGACCGGCCTTCACGCACCCGCGGCTCGGGATGGTGGCCCTGCTGGCGCTGCCGGTGCTGGGGGCCTCGGCCCTGCAGCAGGTGAACAGCTTCACGGACAAGCTCTTCGCCTCGTCGCTGGAGAACGGCCGGGTGGCGGCCCTGAACTACGCGAGCGCCCTCGGGCAGGCGCCTCGGGCGCTGCTGCTCCTGCCCCTGATGACGCCGCTCTTCCCCCTGATCGCGCGCCTCATGTCGGAGCGCCGCGAGCGTGAGGCCCTCTCGACCTTCGAGCGCGTGGCCGGGCTGCTCGCCCTGGTGGCCATCCCGATCGGCCTCCTGATGTCGATCTACTCCACCGAGGTGACGCAGCTCGCGTTCGGGCGCGGCGCCTGCGGCGAGGAGTGCGTGTCGGAGACCGCCGGGCCGCTCCTCTACTACGCCCTCGCCCTGTGGCCGGCCTTCCTGTCGCTCCTTCTCAACCGCACCCTCTCCGCCGCCAACCACCAGCGCGGCATCCTCTGGACGACGACCGCGACCGTGGCGATCACGATCGGGCTCGACCTGATCCTGCTCGGGCCGATGGAGCAGTCCGGGCTGGCGCTGGCGTCGACCATCGGCGTGTACCTGAACGCCCTGATGCTGATCGTGCTCCTGCGGCACCACTTCCCCAGCCTGTCCCTGTTGGAGCTCGGCCACCGCCAGGTGCGGGTCCTCGCCGCCGGGCTCATCGCGGCGGCGGTGGCGCTGCTGGCCGACAGGATCCTGCCCTCCGACTCCCTCGCCTTCCACCAGGTCCTGCCCCGGCTGGCCGTGAAGACGACGCTGGCCCTGGCCGCCTTCATCGTCGCGTCCCGCGTCCTGGCGCCGGTCGAGCTCGCCGAGGCGGCCCGGTCCCTGCGCGCGATCTTCCTGCGGCGCCCACGCGCCCGGTAAGCTGACCGCCGTGCCGACCTCCCTCGTCACCGGCGGCGCGGGCTTCCTCGGCTCGCACCTCTGCGACCGCCTCCTCGCCGAGGGCCACCGGGTCATCTGCGTGGACAACCTCGACACCGGGACGCTCGAGAACATCGAGCACATCCGCATGCCGGCGTTCGTGTTCCACCAGCACGACATGATCGGCCACCTGGAGATCGACGAGCCGGTCGACCTGGTCTTCCATCTGGCCTCCCCGGCCAGTCCGATCGACTACCTGCGGCTGCCCCTGCACACGCTGAAGGTGGGGTCCTACGGGACCCACAACGCCCTGGGGCTGGCCAAGCGCCACCGCGCCCGCTTCCTCCTGGCCTCCACCTCGGAGGTCTACGGCGACCCCAAGGAGCACCCGCAGGACGAGGGCTACTGGGGCCACGTGAACCCGATCGGCCCCCGCGGCGTCTACGACGAGGCCAAGCGCTACGCCGAGGCCCTCACCATGGCCTACCACCGCCAGCAGGGCGTGGACACGCACATCGCGCGCATCTTCAACACCTACGGGCCGCGGATGCGCCCCCACGACGGGCGCGCGATCCCCACCTTCATCCGCCAGGCGCTCGCGGCGAAGCCGCTCACCATCTTCGGCGAGGGCTCCCAGACCCGCTCGTTCTGTTACGTCTCGGACCTGGTGGAGGGCTTCCTGCGCCTGATCGCGTCCCCCTTCCACGACCCGGTGAACCTGGGCAACCCGGGCGAGTTCACCATCCTGGAGCTGGTTGAGCTGCTCATCGAGATCACCGGCTCGCGCTCACCGGTCGTCTACGAGGCGCTGCCCCAAGACGACCCGGCGGTGCGGCGTCCCGACATCACCCGCGCGCGTGAGCTGCTGGACTGGGAGCCCACCGTCGAGCTCCGGGAGGGGCTCCTCATGACCCTGCGCGAGATGGGCGCGGAGGTGCCGCTTCCCAGCTGAGGCGGCCGTCCGGGCCCGGGGGCTCGCCAAGAGCTACGGCGCGCTGCGGGCGGTGGACGGCGTCGACCTGCGCATCGAGCTCGGAGAATGCTTCGGGTTCCTCGGGCCGAACGGCGCGGGGAAGACGACCACGATGCGCATGCTCTCCTGCCTCGCCCCGCGGGACCGCGGGGAGCTGGAGGTGCTGGGGCTCGACCCCGACCGCGAGCCGAGGAGGCTGAAGCGGATGCTCGGCGTCGTGGCCCAGGACACCACGCTCGACCTGGAGCTGACCGTGCGCGAGAACCTGCTGGTCTACGCGCGCTACTTCGACGTCCCCCGCGCCGAGGCCGCGGCGCGGGCCGACGAGCTGCTGGCGCTGATGGCCCTCGACGACCGCGCCGGCGACGAGGTGGAGCGGCTCTCGGGCGGCATGCGGCGGCGGCTGCAGATCGCCCGCGCGCTCATCAACCGCCCCCTGTTGGTGCTGCTGGACGAGCCCACGACCGGGCTCGACCCGCAGGCCCGCCACGCGGTGTGGGACCGGCTGCGCCTGCTGCGCGCCGCGGGCGCGACGCTCGTGATGACCACCCACTACATGGACGAGGCGGCCCAGCTGTGCGACCGGCTGGTGATCATGGACCACGGCCGCGTCGTGCGGCTGGGGCGCCCGGACGAGCTGGTGGCGGCGGAGGTGGGGCGCGAGGTGCTGGAGCTTCGGGTGGCCCCGGGCGACGTCGCGGGGCTCCTCGCCCACCTCGACGGGG
This sequence comes from Thermoleophilia bacterium, assembly GCA_045403035.1. Classification (GTDB taxonomy): domain Bacteria; phylum Actinomycetota; class Thermoleophilia; order Miltoncostaeales; family Miltoncostaeaceae; genus CAVXDY01. Next base: position 5,161 of record JAXIPH010000202.1, read on the forward strand.
GCCGCGGTCACGAGATCGACGGGGACCTCCTGGTGCTGTTCACCGACGACGCCGAGGCCCTGCACGCACGCGCGCGCGGGGCGGGGCTGCCGATCCGCCTCCAGGCCGCCCGGGCCGCGGGGCTGGAGGACGTGTTCCTGCGCGTCACCGGGCGGCGCCTTCGCGACTGAGGGCGTTCCCCCTAGGGCGCCGAGGGCGCCCCGGCCGCGGGCTCGTCGTCGTCGGCGTCGCTCATCCACGCCCTTCGGGCCCACAACGGTGGACCTCCCCAGCGGGCGGCGAGGACGATGCCGAGCATGTAGAGCACGATCTGCGGGATCATCAACAGCAGCATGCTGAAGGGGTCTCCGCCCGGCAGGATGGCGGCGATCAGGGCGATCACCACGATCGCCACCCGCCACTGCCGGCGGTAGAGGGACGCGCTCGCGACCCCGATCCGCGCCAGGGCCAACATGGCGATGGGCACCTCGAACATCAGGCCCGCCCCGAGCAGCAGGGTGGTGACGAAGCCGTAGTACTCGCCCGCGCGCACCTGCGTGTCGAAGTTCTCGCCCCCGAAGTTGAGCAGCCACTGCAGGGCCACGGGGAGGACCACGAAGTAGCCGAACGCCACCCCGGCGACGAACAGGCCCGACGCGCCGCCCACGATGGCGAGCATCCGCCGCCGCGGCTGGTCCTGCACCGCGGGGATGACGAAGGCGTAGGCCTGGTAGAGCCAGATGGGCAGCGCCGCGAGGATCGCCGTCCAGAAGCAGACCTTCAGCACGGTGAAGAACGGCTCGGTCGGCGACAGGGTGATGAGCCCGGTGTCCTTGTAGCGGTCGGGGAGGGGCCACTGGAGGATCTCCAGGAGCTGGTCCTGGAAGGCGTAGGCCACGGCGAAGGCCACCACGAGGGCGATCACCGACACGATCACCCGCCGGCGCAGCTCGTCGAGGTGCTCGACCACGCTCAGCCGGTCGTCCCGCCCGACGCGTTGGAGCCTCGTCCCGCTCAGGCGGGCCATGACGGGCGGGGACCCCCCTCGAGGCTCAGGTCAGGCGTCGGGCGCGCGCGGCGGGGCGGGCGGGGTGTCACCGGGCACCACGATCCCCTCGAGCACGTCGTCGTCGGCCTCGGTCGGGGCGGCGGTCGCGGCCGCCGGGCGGGCGGGCTCTGGACTCCGCGCCGGCGCGGGGGATCCGTCGTCCATGATCGCGCCGCGGAACTCCCGGATGCCGCGGCCGATGCTGCGGCCCATCTCCGGGAGGCGCTTCGGCCCGAAGACGATCAGCGCGATGACCAGCACGATCAAGATCTGGATCGGGGAAAAATCGATCACGGCCTCGGCCCCTCATCGTTGACGCCCCTCGGCAGCATAGGTTGGCACACCGTCCCGCGATCGGGGAGGCCGGGAGTCGGTCGTGGGGCTTGCTAGCGTGGGCCGCCGTGGGGGACCCGATCGCCGACGCGGTGGTGCGCCAGATGCGCGACGCCATCATCGACACCGACCTGAAGCTGCTGACGGCGATCAATGCCCGGCTCCAGCTGGTCGCCCGCCTGCGCGCGTACAAGACGGCGCAGGGCATGGACTTCGTCGACCCGGCGCGCGAGGAGTGGATGCACCGCTACCTCCAGGGGGCCAACCAGGGCCCCCTCTCGGCCGAGGGGCTGCGCGAGATCTACGGCCACCTGCTGGAGCTGACCAAGCGCGAGACGGCCCGACAGGCGCTCGAGGAGATGACCTAGCTAGGCCCTTCGTGGGTGGCCGCCGCCGCCGTGAGAAGCGGCATGGATGCCGCGGCGCCCCCCAGGAGTGGCTCCCGGCGGCGGCGGCCTTGTCGCCGGCGGCGTTTAAGACTCCTCTGAGAGGAAGTCGTCGGGGCTCACCTGGTCGAGGAACTCCTTGAACTTCTCGACCACCTCGTCGGTGTCCTCGACCTCGTGCTCGAACTCGATCCCGCTCTCCTCGATGACCTTGTCGGCGGCGAAGATCGGGGCGTTGGTGCGCACGGCGAGCGCCAGCGCGTCGCTGGGGCGCGAGTCGATCTCGATCTCGCTCGCGGCGGCGCGGAGGGTGATGAGCGCGTAGAAGGTGTTCTCGCGCAGCTCGGTGACGGTGATCTTGCTGATCTCCGCGTTCAGCTCCGAGACCACGTCGTTCAGAAGGTCGTGGGTCATCGGCCTGGGCGTCTCCGCCCCCTGGAGCTTCATCAGGATCGCGGCCGCCTCGGCGTGCCCGATCCAGATCGGCAGGAACCTGTTGCCGGCCACGGTCTTGAGCAAGACGATCGGCTGCTTGCCGACCATGTCGAAGCTCACTCCGTAGATGACCATCTCCTGCACGGATCCATTATAGGCGCGGGCCTCTGCCGGGCCTCCCGCCCCGGGCCGCGCTTTGTCGGGCCTCGGGCGATTGCTAACCTCCGGCCGATCGCGGGCGGGCGATTAGCTCAGGTGGTTAGAGCGCATCTCTGATAAGGATGAGGTCCCTGGTTCGAGTCCAGGATCGCCCACTTCCCATGCGGCCGACCCGACCGAGTGGCCGCGGGAGGATCCGCAGCCAGTGACCACTGAAGCCGGGCCTCAGCCGCCGCAGGAGGCGAGACGCATCAGCTGTCTCGTCGTGGACGACCACGCGATCGTCCGCGAGGGCCTCCGGCGCATCCTGTCCCAGCTCGAGGACATGGTCGTTGTGGGCGAGGCCTCCTCCGGCGAGGCGGCCGTCGAGCTCGTGGCGCGCCGCCGCGCGGAGGTGGTGCTGATGGATGCGCGCATGCCGGGCATCGGCGGCGTGGCCGCGACCCAGCGCATCGTCTCGGGGCACCCGGACGTCCGCATCGTGATGTTCACCGCCCACGCCGAGCAGGACCTCCTGTGGGAGGCCCTCGACGCCGGCGCCCAGGGCTTCGTGCTGAAGGACTCCGAGAGCGCCGCGCTCGTGGGGGCCATCCGGCAGGTCGTGGCCGGCGACCCCTACGTGGACCCGCGCCTGGCCCCGGACTTCCTGCGCCAGCTCGCGCGGCCGCGGGCGGGCGGGGTGCTGAGCGGCCGCGAGCGCGAGATCCTCCAGATGCTCGCCGACGGGTTCTCCAACCGCGAGGTGTCCGAGCGCCTGGTGGTGAGCGTCGAGACCGTCAAGACGCACGTGAAGCACATCCTCGCGAAGCTCGAGGCCGAGCACCGCACCCAGGCCGTGGCGATCGGGATTCGCCAGGCCCTGATCCGCTAGCCGTGACCCCCTCGTCCGATGTGCGGAACGTCGTCCTCGACGTCGTGGCCATCGTGGGTGCGGCGGCGGAGCGGGGCGGCTCGGTGGACTCCACGCTGGAGAGCGTGCTCGAGCGGGTCGCCGACGGATTCGGCGCGCGCCTGGCGGCGATCTACGTCTCCGGGGCGAACGGGGCCCTGATGCTCCGGGCGGTCCGCCCGGCCTCGGCGCCCCCCGCCGAGGCCCTGAGCCCGGACCGTCAGCCGGCGCTCGTGGCGGCCCTGGAGGCCGGCCGCGACGCCGTGGCCGCGAGCATCCCGGGAACGCCCCGCGAGCTGGCCATCAGCGGGCTGGACGGCGGCGTGGTGGTGCCCGCGCGCGCGGGGAGCCTGACCGTGGGCGCCCTGGCGCTGGTCCTGCCCGGCGGTCGGGCGATGAGCGACGCGGAGCGCGTCAGTGCCCGGGCGATCGCCCAGATCCTCGCACTAGAGTTGCGAACTAATCAGCTTTTCGCAGGTATGCAGGATCGTGCGCGCGAGCTCGACCGGCAGGTGCGGCAGCTCGCCGCGCTGACCGAGGTGGCGCGGGGGGTGGCCCGCTCGCTGGACGAGGGAGACGCCCACCGGACCATCGTGTCCCAGGCCCGGCGGCTGGTCCGGGCCGATGCCGCCGTGCTCGTGCTGCGCGGCGCGGGGAACCTCGTCGCGATGGCGGCGCACGACGGCAGCCGGGGCGAGGTGCTCGCGGCGGCGGAGCGGCTGGCCGTCGAGGCGGCGGAGGGCGGCCCTCTGCGGCGGGTGCGCGAGGTGGCGGTGCCCGTCCCCTCGGCCGACGGG
>JAXIPH010000340.1:0-9405 GCA_045403035.1 Thermoleophilia bacterium
ACAGCAGCACGAGCACCGGCGCGGCGAACAGCGCGATCTGCGCGCTCGAGCCGATCGAGATGTTGACCGAGAGGTGCATCTTGTTGCGATTGGCGAAGTAGATCGCGACCCAGTGCTCGGCCGCGTTGCCGACGATCGCGACGACGATCAGGCCGACGAAGAACGGCGACAGGCCGATGTCCTCGGACGCTTCGGAGATCGAGCCCACGAGGATCTCGGACATCAGGCCGACCGCGACGCCGGCGATCGCGAGCATGATCACCGCGCGGCGCACGCTCCAGGGCTCCGAGTCGTCCTCCTCGCCCTCGGTGTGCGGGTTGAAGAGGTCGGCGTGGGTGCGCAGCGAGAAGAGGAGACCGATCAGGTAGGTGAGCAGGAGCACGACCGCGACGGCGACCGACATGGTCTCGAGATCGCTCGAGAACTGCTTGGACTCCTCGGTCGGCCCGGGGAGGCCGCCACCCTCCACGAGCTGGAACACGGCCGGCAGCACGAGCGCGACCACGGCGAGCAGCAGCATGCCGGCCTGGGTGCTGGCCGCCGTGCGGTCGAACGTCTGCGTCTTGTACTTGAGCCCGCCGATGAGCATCGCGGCGCCCATGACAAGAAGGATGTTGCCGAGGATCGAGCCGATCAGCGACGCCTTGACGACCTCCTGCAACCCCTCGTTGAGGGCGAAGAAGGCGATGATCAGCTCGGGCGCGTTGCCGAACGTGACGTTGAGGAAGCCGCCGATGCCGGGGCCCGAGCGGGCCGCGAGCTGGTCGGTCGCCTTGCCCATGAGCGCCGCGGTCGGGATGACGCCGAGCGCCGAGGCCGCGAAGATGATCGTGGCCGTGGCGTGCGTGAGCTCGAGCACGATCGCGATCGGGATGAACGGCACGAGCAGGTACGGCCACCCGTCGCCGCTGAGGAGGAACCGCCGAAGGGACGCCGCGCTCACCCCTTACCTGTGCACCGTGCCCGGCACGCTGCCGGCGACGCCAAGGCTCTCACAGGGAGCGCTGGTGGTGGCAGCCACACCGGCCACCTTCTGGATCCGGTGATCTCTCGAGTGCGAGAATCGGAGGCGTGGGGACGGGGTCTCAGGCGGACGTGATCCGGCCCGCGCCGGTGGACTCGCTGAGCGTCACGATCCTCGTCGACAACGTGACCGACCTGTTGGCGGCCGACGAGGGCGTGGCCCGGCGGCCGGCGATGCTGTCCAGCCCGGCGGCCCGGGTGACCTCCGCCGTCCTCGAGGGCGGCGAGGCGATCGAGGGCCTCCGGGCCGAGCACGGCTTCTCGGCCCTGGTCACGGTCCAGACGGACGGACGCCGTCACGACGTGCTCTTCGACACCGGGATCAGCCCCGACGGCCTGGTGGAGAACATGCGCCGGCTGGACCTCTCTCCCAAGAGCGTCGAGGCGATCGTGCTCAGCCACGGGCACTTCGACCACACCACCGGGATGGACGGCCTCATCCGCGCCCTCGGCCCGCGGAACCTGCCGGTGCTCATCCACCCCGAGTTCTGGAGTCGGAGACGGGTGGCGCTGCCGGGCCGGGACGCCATCGAGATCCCCACCACGAGTCGCCGGGCGCTGGTCGACGCCGGCTTCGAGATCGTCGAGGGGCGCCGGCCCTCGTTCCTGCTCGACGGTTCCCTGCTCGTCACCGGGGAGGTCGATCGCGCCTCCGGCTTCGAGCGGGGCTTCCCGATCCACCAGGCCCATCGCGATGGCGAGTGGCGGCCGGACCCGCTGATCCTCGACGACCAGGCCCTCGTCGCCCGGATCCGCGGCCGGGGCCTCGTCGTGATCACCGGCTGTGGGCACGCGGGGATCGTCAACACCGTGCGCTACGCGCAGAGGCTCACGGGCGAGGAGCGGGTCCACGCGATCATCGGCGGCTTCCACCTCGGCGGGCCGCTCTTCGAGCCGATCGTCGAGCCCACCTGCGACGCCCTCGCCGAGCTGGACCCGGACGTGCTCGTCCCCTGCCACTGCACCGGCTGGCGGGCGACCACGGAGATCGCGAGGCGGTTCCCCGAGGCGTTCATCCAGAACACCGTCGGCACGCGCTTCGTCCTGGAGGCTCCCCAGGCGTGAGACAAGCCTGGCCGGGCTCCGGCCTTCGGCCGGGGTGCGCCCGTCAAGGGGCGACAAGACTGGCCGGGCTCCGGACCTTCGGCCGGGGCGCGCCCGTCCAGGGGCGACAAGCCTGGCCGGGCTCCGGCCTTCGGCCGGGGCGCGCCCGTCCAGGCGGTCAGACGGCTTTGACGACCTTCCCGGCCTTCAGGCAACGGGTGCAGACGTAGGCGCGCACCGGCGCGCCGTCCTTCACGATCCGCACCTTCTGCACGTTCACGTTGAAGCGACGCGAGGTCGCGCGCATCGAGTGGCTGCGGTTGTTCCCGAACCCGGGGGCCTTCCCGCAGACGCTGCAGATCCTTGCCATTTTCCGCCGTCTCGCCTTCGGTCGCGTGCGTGGGGACGCGCGAGGGCGTCCGAGCGGCCCCGGATTATGCTCGCTCGATGGTCGTCCGCGCAACCGCGCCGGATCCGCCCGCCCCGCCGCTGCCTCCGCTCGGGGGCGCCCGGCGCGATCCCTGGCCCGCCCCGGTGCCCCTCCGGCGCCCCGATCCGATGCTCTGGGAGGCCCCGATCACCACGCTCCCGGGCGTGGGGCCCACCGCCGTGCGGCGGGCCGCCACGCTCGACATCGCCTCGATCGGGGACCTCCTGGAGCACCTGCCGGTCCGCTACGAGGACTTCGACGAGGCGGCCCGGCCCGTGGCCGGCCTCACCGCGGGGGAGGAGGCCACGGTGCGGGTGGTGCTCGACGCCATCTCCGTGCGCCCGACCCGCCGGCGCCGGCTGCGCCTGGTCGTGGCGCGCGTCCACGACGACACCGGGCGGCTCACGGCGACCTGGTTCAACCAGGAGCACCTGGCGCGGATCCTCTCCCCGGGCGACGAGCTGCTGCTGCGCGGCCGGGTCGGCGGGCAGGGGCGCCGCGAGCTGGTGGTGAAGACCCACGAGGTGATCGGCGGCCCGGGCTCGGAGGGGCTGCACACCACGGGGCTCGTGCCGGTCTATCCGGCCACCGAGCAGATGCCGCCTCGGCGCGTGCGCGAGCTGGTGGACCTGGCGCGCCCGATGGCCCGCAGCGCCCCGGAGCGCCTGCCCGAGTGGATCCGGTGGCGGCTGCGGCTGCCCGGGGCGGCGGACGCCCTGGTGGCGGTCCACTTCCCCCGCTCGCGCCGGGAGGCGCGCCTCGGCCGGCGCCGCCTCGTGGTGGAGGAGCTCGCGGTGCTGCAGCTCGGCCTGCTGGCCGTGAGGCGGCGCGAGTCGCGCACCCGCGTCGCCCCGGCGCTCCGCGCCACCCGAGAGCACTCCGGCCCCCTCCTCGCGGCGCTGCCCTTCCGGCTCACGGCCGAGCAGCGGCGGGCCGGGGCCGAGATCGCGCGCGACCTGGCGCGCACGCGTCCGATGCGGCGCCTGCTGCAGGGCGAGGTCGGATCTGGGAAGACGCTCGTCGCCGCCCTCGCCATCTGCCAAGCGATCGAGGCCGGCTCCCAGGCCGCGCTGCTGGTGCCCACCGAGACGCTCGCCGAGCAGCACCTGCACACCCTCGACAAGCTGATGGCGCCCGCCGGCCTGGCGCCGGTGCTCGTGACCGGGAGGATCCCGCGCGCCGAGCGGGAGCGGCGGGCGATGGCGCTGCGCACCGGCACCGTGCCCCTCGCGGTGGGCACGCAGGCGCTGCTGTCGGAGGGACTGGAGTTCGCGCGCCTCGGCCTGGTGGTGGTGGACGAGCAGCACCGCTTCGGGGTCGATCAGCGCCAGGCCCTCTCCGAGCGGGCGGCGGGGCAGGAGGGGGCGGCTCACCTCCTGTACATGACCGCCACGCCGATCCCCCGGACGCTGGCCCTCACGGCCTACGGGGACCTCACGGTCTCGACCATCCGGGGCCGGCCGCCGGGCCGCAGCCCGGTCGAGACGCGCTGGGTGCGCGAGGAGGGCCGCGAGCAGGCCTATCACGAGGTGCGCGCCGCCCTGCGCGCGGGCCGCCAGGCCTACGTCATCTGCCCGCTCGTGGAGGAGGGCGCCGCGGCGGAGGCACGCGCCGCCACCACCGAGGCCGAGCGACTGCTGGCCGGCCCGTTCGCCGCCTTCTCGGTGGGGCTCGCCCACGGCGCCCAGCGTCCCGAGGAGAAGCGCGCCGCCATGGCCGCCTTCGCCGAGGGGCGCACCGACCTCCTGGTGGCGACCACGGTGGTCGAGGTGGGCATCGACGTCGCCAACGCGACCGTGATCATCGTCGAGGGCGCCGAGCGCTTCGGCCTCGCCCAGCTCCACCAGCTGCGCGGGCGCGTGGGGCGGGGAGAGGATCCCGGGCTCTGCCTGCTCTTCGGCGAGCCCCCGACCGAGGAGGGCGCCCGCCGGCTGGAGGCGCTCACCCAGACCGGCGACGGCTTCCGGCTGGCCGAGCTCGATCTTGAGATCCGCGGGGAGGGCAGCATCCTCGGCCGGCGCCAGGCCGGCCCCACGGACCTCCGCTTCGCCCGCCTGGCGCGGGATCGCCGGGAGCTGGCCGAGGCGCGGTACGTGGCCCGGCGGGCGCTCGCGATCGACCCGCGCCTGGAGCGGCCCGAGCATGCCCTGCTGCGCGCCGCCGTGCTGGAGCGCTTCGACACCCTGCCGCGACTCCTGGACGCGTGAGGACGGTGGAACCGTGAGGATCGTGGCGGGCACGCACCGCGGCCGCCGCATCGCGGCCCCTCCCGGCCGCGCCACGCGACCGACCTCCGACCGCGTCCGCGAGGCGATCTTCGCCATGGTGGGGCCGGTCGACGGGCTCGACGTGCTCGACCTCTTCGCGGGCTCGGGGGCCCTGGGGCTGGAGGCGCTGTCCCGCGGGGCTGCGAGTGCGACGTTCGTCGAGCGCGCGCCGCGCGCGGTGGCCCAGATCCGCGCCAACCTGGAGGCGCTCGACCTCCTGGAGCGCGCGCGCGTGGTGCCGCGCGACTGGCGCGCGGCCCTGGCCGCCGAGCGCGCGGCGGGCCGCCGCTACGGCTTGTGCCTGCTCGACCCGCCTTATAGCGTCACCCCCCGCATCGCGGGGGGTCTCGCGGCGGCGCTCACGCCTCTCATGGCGACCGCGGGGACCGTCGTGATCGAGCACTCCGCCGCGTCGCCGCCCCTGCAGCCGAGCGGACTGGAGATCGACTCGCGAATCGATCGAGCCTACGGCGACACCGCGGTGAGCGTCTTGCGCCTGACGGCGGCCCCATGAGCGGCCCCAACGGCCGCATCGCGGTGTGTCCCGGCACCTACGACCCGGTCACCTACGGGCACATCGACATCATCGAGCGCGCCGCGCGCCTCTTCGACGAGGTCGTGGTCTCGGTGACCACCGGATCGGTGAAGAAACGCCCCCTCTTCGATGCCGAGGAGCGCATCGCGCTGGTGGAGGCCAGCGTCGTCCATCTGGACAATGTCCGTGTCGAGGGCTTCAATAGCTTGATCATCGAGCACGCCCGCGGGTTGGGCGCCTCGGTCATGGTGAAGGGGCTGCGCGCGATCTCGGACTTCGACTACGAATTCCAGATGGCGCAGCTCAACAGGCATTTGGCAGCGGAGATCGAAACCGTTTATCTGCCTGCCTCGCCGCAATACAGCTTCGTGAGCTCGAGCGGCGTGCGGGAGGTGGCGGAATGGGGAGGCTCGGTCGACGATTGGGTCCCCCCGCACGTGGCGCAGGCCCTGCGCGCGCGGCATCGCCGGGGTACCGGCTCGGTCCCTTGAGGAGGGTGCGTTGGACGTTCTGGAGCTGATCGACAAGCTGGACGACCTGATTCACAACGCGCGGGCGGTCCCGCTCACCGATCAGGTCCGGATCGACCGCGACGCCATCTACGACGTCCTGGACCAGATGCGCTCGACGATCCCCGAGGAGGTCAAGCAGGCGCGCTGGATCGTGAAGGAGCGCCAGGAGATGCTGGCCGAGGCCAAGCGCGAGGCCGAGCGCATCGTGGGTGATGCGCGCGACAAGGCCGCGCAGGAGGCCTCCGAGCAGGAGGTCGTGAAGCGGGCCGAGCGCGAGGCGGCCGACATCCTGGAGGAGGCGCGGCAGCGCGAGCGCGAGGTGCGCCTGGGCGCCGAGGACTACGCGGACGAGGTGCTCGGCACCCTCGAGGTCAACCTGGGCAAGTTCCTCCAGGCCGTCCAGCGCGGCCGCGAGCGGCTGCAGGGGCGCGACGAGGGCGCCGTGGACGGCGGCGGGGAGGCCTTCCCGGCAGAGCCCTCCCTGTAGCACCGGATGAGCGAGGCGCCCGCCACGCTCGACCTCCGCTCCCTCCACCTCGTGCCGGGGGCGGCGGCCGCCCGTCGCCTGCGGGTGCCGCCCATCGCCCTGCGCCTGGGCGGGCTGGACCACCGGGTGGAGCCCGAGGAGCCGGAGGTCGACCTCACGGTCACGCGCTCGCTCTCGGGCCTGCACCTGCGCATCGCCATGAGCGTCGACCTGGTGGGGCCGTGCTGGCGCTGCCTGGCCGACGCCCGCGCCCATCTCGAGGTCGAGTCGGACGAGTTCTCCGCCGAGGGCCGCGACCCGGACGCGCCCTTCGACGAGGATCTCGACTCGGCTTACGTCCACGAGAACACGCTCGACCTGGCGGCGTGGACCCGTGACGCCGTGGCCGAGGCGGTTCCCGCGACACTCCTCTGCCGCGAGGACTGCGCCGGCCTGTGCCCGCAATGCGGGGCCGATCTCAACCAGGGCGCCTGCGCCTGCGCGCAGGAGGAGCACGATCCGCGCTGGGACGGTCTGAAGGCCGTCGCGGAGCGGCTGTCGGGGGACCGGGCCGACACGGGCTAGGGGTCCCCTTCCGCTCGCTCGCGGCGCCCGCTACCCTTCCGCGAGCCCTCCGACCCGGGAGAACCGGTGGCCGTTCCCAAGCGAAAGACCTCGAAGCAACGGCGTGACACGCGCCGCGCGACGCATGCCATCGAGGCGACTCGTCTGGGCAGGTGTCCCCGCTGCTCCAGCCCGGTGCGCCCGCACCACGTCTGCGGGGTGTGCGGCCACTACCGGGGGCGCGCCGTCGTGGAGATCGAGGCGTAGCTCCGGCGCCGCAGGGCTCGATGGCCGCCGGCACGGTGGTCGCGCTCGACGGGATGGGTGGCGACAATGCGCCCGCCGCGCCGGTCGGCGGCGCCCTCGAGGTCGCGGAGGAGGGGTTCGAGATCCTGCTCGTGGGGGACGAGGCCGTCCTCGGGGCCGAGCTCTCGCGCCAGGGGGCGCGCGACCACCCCGGCATCGAGCTCGTCCACGCGCCCGAGGTCGTGTCGTCCGGCGAGGACGGCGCGCGGGCCGTGCGGTCCAAGCCGGGGTCGTCCGTGGCGACGGCCTGCCGCCTGGTGGGCGAGGGCCGCGCCGGTGCGGCCGTCTCGGCCGGGAACACCGGCGCGATGCTGGCGGCCGCGACCCTGTCGATGCGCCGTGTGCCGGGCGTCATCCGCCCGGCCATCGCGGTCGTCCTGCCCAGCGCCGGCGGGGCGCCGGTGGTGCTCCTCGACGCCGGCGCCAGCGCGGAAGCGCGTGCGGAGCACTTCCCCCAGCTGGCCCTGATGGGGCGCCTCTTCGCGCGGGACGTCCTGGGCATCGCCCGCCCGCGGGTCGGGCTCCTGTCGATCGGTGAGGAGGAGGGGAAGGGCAGCGAGGTCGTCCAGGCGGCCCATGCCCTGCTGGTCGGAAGCCCGGGGTTCGTGGGCAACGTGGAGGGACGCGACATCCCGGGCGGGGCGATTGACGTCGTGGTCACCGACGGCTTCACGGGCAACGTCGTCCTCAAGACGATGGAGGGCGTCGCGGCCTTCCTCATGGGCGAGGTCCGACAGGCGATCCGCGCCAGCGCCGTGGGCCGGCTCGGCGGTGTGCTGGTGCGTCCGTCGCTGCGGCGGATGCGCGATCGCATCGACCCGGAGACCTACGGCGGCGCGGTGCTGCTGGGCGTGCGCGGCCTCGCCGTCATCGGCCACGGCAACTCCACGGGCCGCGGGATCGCAAACGCCCTGCGCATGGCGCGGCGGGGCGCGAGCGAGCGCCTGGTGGAACAGTTCGCGGCGGCCCTCGCCGGGGAGGGAGCCGAGCGCTCGCCGACCGCGTAGGATTGCCGCGTCGTCGCGGGCGTCGTGCGTCCGAGACCGCGTGTAGCTTGCCCAGCCAGAGCCCCAGGGGTCGCTGGCGCGGAGAGATCGGAAAGGGGACCAGTTGGACCGAGACAAGGCTGTTGAGGAGGTCCGCGCCATCCTGGTGGAGCAACTGGGGGTCGATCCGGCGGAGGTGACCGAGGCGTCCTCCTTCCAGGAGGACCTGAACGCCGATTCGCTGGACCTCGTCGAGCTCATCATGGAGATGGAGGACCGGTTCAAGCTCAAGATCCCCGACGAGGAGGCGGAGAAGATCGGGACGGTCGGTCAGGCGGTCGACTACGTGCTTGCCAACAGCGCCTGACGGTGAGCCCGGCTCGCTCCGGCGGCTCGGGCCTCGCCCGGCTGCTGGGCAGCCTCGAGGGGCCCAGGCGACGCCAGGTCTTCACCCACAGCTCCTGGGCGCGCCGGCGAGAGGCGTCCTACGAGCGGCTCGAGTTCCTCGGTGACAGCGCTCTCGGCGTGATCGTCAGCGAGGAGCTCATGCGCCGTCACCCCACGGTCGACGAGGGCGACCTCTCCTGGATGCGCCAGGCGGTGGTCGACCGCGACTCCTGCGCCGCCGCCGCGGCCGCCGCGTCGCTGCCCGAGTCGTTCGTCGCCGCCGCCCCGGCGGGCCGGCGCGAGGCCGCGGAGCGGCTCGCGGAGCGGCCCAGCGTGCGCGCCGCGCTCTCGGAGGCGGTCATCGGCGCGGCGTGGCTCGACCGCGGGGTGGGGGAGACGCGCGAGGGGGTCCTCGAGGCCTTCGCCCCCGCACTCGACGCCGCGGTGCCGGGATCGCGCGACGCCAAGACCACCCTGCAGGAGGAGGCCGCCCGGCGGGGCGCGAGCGTGTCCTACGAGCTCACCGGCCAGGAGGGGCCGCCCGAGCGCCGCACCTTCCGCAGCCGCGCTCTGGTGGACGGGCGCGAGATGGGCCGGGGGAGCGGGACCTCCAAGCAGGCCTCCGAGCAGGTCGCCGCCGCCGAGGCCCTCGCCCGGCTCAGGGGATCGGGTGCGGCGTGCTGAGCCGTCTGTCGCTGCGCGGGTTCAAGTCGTTCGCGGACCAGACCTCGCTGGAGCTGGGCCCGGGCGTGAACGTGGTGGTGGGGCCCAACGGCTCCGGCAAGAGCAACCTGGCCGAGGCGGTGGTGTGGGCGCTCGGCGAGCAGCGCGCGGGCCGCCTGCGGGCCGGGGGGATGGCGGACGTCCTCTACTCCGGCGGCCCTC
>JAXIPH010000170.1:0-4999 GCA_045403035.1 Thermoleophilia bacterium
CTCGAGCGGTCGGCGAAGCCGTATTTGAGCGGCTGCTCGAGCCGGCGCAGATGGTCGGGCTCACAGAGCGCGAGCTGAGCCTCGGCTCCGCTGGCCTGGATGTCGTCGCTGGAGCCGGCGAGCTCGGGGGCAAGCCGACGCGCCACGGGGCGAGGCGGGGTAGAGGGGGTGGAGGAGGGGCGCCGGGCCATCGCAGAGACAGTCTTACGTCTTGAGCGGACGAACCCAGGCTCTGGCGAGGAGGCAACCGGGGTAAGTGACTCGCGCCGCGGTCGGGCCGCGTGAGCGGCGCGGCCGGCCGCGGCCCTGTTCTTTTCCTACTCCTACTAAACCTAATTCTAGGGGGGTTCAGAATACGGCTCTGAGCAGGGGAAAACGCGCGGCGCGCGCGAGTCATATCCCCCGGGTCGACGCGAGCCGCATCCCCCGGGGTGCGCGCGAGTCGGCTACCCCGGTTCGCGAGCCGCATCCCCCGGGTCGCGAGCCACATCCCCCGGTCCGGCGGAGCACACGAGGCCGCTCCTGTGGAGAACTGCGCGAGTCGCTTACCCCCGGTGGCGAGCCGGCTACCCCGGGCCGCGAGCCGTCTCCCCCGGGGGGCGAGCGCTGAACCGGGGGATCCCGCTCGCGGGCGCGAGGGTCGGCGCGAGTCGTTTACCCCGGGTGGCGCGAGCCGGCTACCCCGGGTCGGCCTAGGTCGTGAGGCGCCGGTAGAGCTGGGGCAGCTTCTGGGGCAGCGTGCGGACGTCGTCGATGATCACGAAGTTGGCGTCCGAGTACATGTGGGGCAGGTAGTCGGCGCCCTCGCGGTCGACCGTCACGCAGAAGAGGTGGATCTTCTCGCGCCGCGCCTCGCGCAGGGCCATCTTGGTGTCCTCCTGCGCGTAGGTGTTGTCCTGGTAGGTGTCGGAGTCGTACGGCTTTCCGTCGGTGAGCAGGATCATCAGCTTCACGTTGGAGTCGGCGGCGGCCAGGCGCCGGGTGGCATGGCGGATGGCCGGCCCCATCCGGGTCTTCTGGCGGGCGTAGATCCCCCCGATGCGCCCCTTGACCCGGTCGTCGTAGCGCTCGCCGAGCTCCTTGACGACGTAGAACTCGCAGTCCTCGCGGCCTGAGCCGGAGAACCCGTAGATCGCGTACTCGTCGCGGATCGCCTCGAGCGCCTCGCACATCAGAAGGAGGGCCTCCTTCTCGATGTCGATGATCCGCTTGCGCCCGTCGATCTTGCGGTCGGTCGAGCTCGACATGTCGACCAGGAAGGCGGTCGTCACATCGCGGTCGCGCTTCTCGCGCTTGACGTAGACCCGCGGGGTGGGGGAGATCCGGGCGCGCCGCTCGACCACGTACTCGACCAGGCCATCGGTGTCGAGGTCGTCGCCTTCCTCCTGGTGGCGCATCTTGCGCAGCGCCTCGGGGCGCATCAGCTGGAAGTTGCGCCGGATCTGGGTCACGACGCCGCCGAACTCGTGGAAGGTCGCCGCGACGAACCCCTCCTGGGCGCGCGTCTGGCGGTGCTCGGTGAGCACGCACCAGGCCGGCCGATAGTCCTCGATCTTGTGGTCCCATTCGTCGTAGTGGAAGACCTGCTCGCCGAGGTCCTCCTCGTC
Source organism: Thermoleophilia bacterium (assembly GCA_045403035.1). GTDB lineage: Bacteria > Actinomycetota > Thermoleophilia > Miltoncostaeales > Miltoncostaeaceae > CAVXDY01. The sequence continues at coordinate 1,608 of JAXIPH010000170.1, forward strand.
GGCCTCCGGCTCCAGGTGGGGCACCTCGGCGAGGCCCGTCTGGGTGGGCGAGTCCGAGCCCCCGCCCTCGGCGTCGTCCGAGCGGCCGTCGGCGGCGCCCGGGGGCGCGTCCTCGTCGCCCTGCGAGGCGGTCTGCTGGGCGACCTCGTCGGGTGAGCCCTGGCCGGCCTGGGCCTCGGTGGTGTTCATGGCCTTGTCGGCGTCCTCGCCCTGATCGTCGCCGGGCGGCTTGGGGTCACCCTCGCCGCCCTCCTGGCCCTCGGCCTGGTCGGCCTCGCGCTTGACAGGGGCGTCCGAGGGGGGGCGCACGAGCTGCTCCATGACCGGGGTCATGAACGGGGGCAGCTCCATCTGCTCGTAGTCGTCGGCGCCGCCGCCGGCGGGCGGGGGCTCGCCGCCCTCGGGCGGTGCGCCCTCGGGCGGGGGCGGTTGCTCGCCTTCGCGCAGAGCGCGGCCGGGGTCGGCGAGGCCCTCGTCGATCAGGCGATAGAGGTCGCCGGTGAGCGCGGCCGCGTCGCCGACCCGGGCCTCGGGCGCCTCGACGGTGTCGAGCATCGCCACGGCCCGGTCGATGAGGGCCTGGGTCGCCGCCGCCAGTCCGTCGCGGTCGGGCGCGAGGCCGAGGGTGTGCTGAAGGAGCGCCTCGACCACGGCCTGGGCGTCGGGGAGGGAGGCCAGATCGGGCCGGCCTTCGGCGCTCGCGGCCTGGATCATGGCCATGTCGCGGCGGATGCCCGGGTAGGTCCGGCGGATGGCCGCATCGACGCGGTGGCCCTCGGCGATGTTGAACAGGTCGCGCGCGAGGGCCGGCTGGGGGAAGAGCGCGTAGAAGCGGGTGAGGTCGGTCTCGAGTGGGCGCAGGGTCGTCACAGGGTCTCCGCGGCGTAGCGCACGCGCAGCGCCTCGACCGTGCCGGGGATGTCGGCCAGCGAGAACTCGTAGGTGCCGAACTCGATCCGGCCGGCGCCGTGGGCGGTCGCCACCTTGTAGGCGGTGAAGTTGCCGTCGTCGTCCTCGAAGAAGCGCATCTCCGGCGGCAGGATGATGTGGTCGGCCCCGTAGGCGTCGACCGCCTGGAGCTCGTTGGTCCCGCGGATGGCCACCTCGTGGCCCGACAGGGCGGTCGCGTAGAGCTTCAGGATGCGCGCCACCGACTTCAGCGCCAGGCCCTCCTTGAGCTCCTCGAGCACCTGGAGGCTGTACTTGGAGCCCAGGCGGAAGTAGCCGCGCCCGACCTCCTTGTTGCGCTCGAGCACCTCGAGGCCGCGATCGACCCACTCGGCGGCGCCCTCGGGGGAGACCCGCTCGCCGTTCAGGAGGTCGAGCAGGGTGTCGGCGGCCTCGAGCGAGGCCTCGGGATCGGCGGCGGCGACCTGGCGGACCTGGTCGAGGTAGGGGGGTCGGTAGCGCGGGCGCAGCCGGGCGAGGATCGGCGGCAGGGCCGCCGCCAGCTCGACGGCGTGCTTGCGCCGCTTCTCGTCGCGTCGATCGCGCGCGGCCAGTTGCGTGCGCAGCTCCTGGGCGCGCTTCACCATCGGCTCCATCTCGCGCAGCTCGTGCTCGAGACCCTCGAGCTCGGTCGCCAGCTGGGTCGTCTCGGTGTCCTCCGGCGGGCCGGCGGTGGCCTGGGAGATGATCTCGATGTAGGCCCCGGCCAGGGTCTCGTCGGGGGCGTCGTAGAGGTCCGGCAGCTGCTTGGCCACCTCGACGCCGCTCTTCCAGCCGGTGGCGGCGACCTCCTTGACCTGGCCCAGATACCGGGCCACCCGCTCGGGGTCGTGCTCGGCCAGCAGGCGCGGCAGCTGGCGCGCGACCTCCACCCCGAGCTGGTACTTGAGGTCGGAGATCTCCTCGACCATGCGCAGGTAGGCCTGGCGCTGGTCCTCGGGGACCGAGATCAGCATCTCGCGGGCCACGTACATGCCCACGTTCCCGACGGCAGGACCGAAGGTCATGGCCGCGCCCGTCGCCCGGCTAGAACTGGGTCGCGATGATCTCGACGATCGAGCGCTGCATCTCCAGGTCGTCGGTGATCGGCTTGCAGATCGTCGCCTCGCAGGCGGCGATCGGCTCGACCCCGGACTGGATGAGCTGGCCGGCGTAGACCAGGAGGCGCGTCGAGACGCCCTCCTCGAGGCCGTGGGTGCGCAGGTTGCGCACCTTCTCGGCGATCTTGACCAGCTTGGCGGCGGTGTCGTCGTCGATCCCGGACTCGGACTTCAGGATCGTCTCCTCGAGCTCCGGCGGCGGGTAGTTGAACTCGATGGCCACGAAGCGCTGCTTGGTGGAGTGCTTGAGGTCCTTCAGCACCGACTGGTAGCCCGGGTTGTAGCTGATCACCAGCTGGAACTCGGGCGGCGCCGCGACGATCTCCCCCTTCTTCTCGAGCGGGAGGATGCGCCGGTCGTCGGTGAGCGGGTGGATGACGACCGTGGTGTCCTTGCGGGCCTCGACGATCTCGTCCAGGTAGGCGATCCCGCCGGCCTTCACCGCAGTGGTGAGCGGCCCGTCCTGCCAGATCGTCTCGTCACCGCGCAGGGTGTACTTGCCGACCAGGTCCGACGCCGTCAGGTCCTCGTGACAGGCGACGGTCACGAGCGTGCGCTCGAGCCGCCAGCTCATGTGCTCGACGAAGCGCGTCTTCCCGCAGCCGGTGGGGCCCTTCAGCATCACCGGAAGGCGCGAGTGGTAGGCCGCCTCGAAGAGCTCCACCTCGTTGCCCAGGGGCAGGTAGTAGGGCTCCTTGCTGAGGCGGAAATCCTCGACGCGCTGGCTCTCGACCGCCATTCATGCTCCTTGTACCGGCTTGCTGAAAGCGATCCGGGAAGTGTACCGAACCACCCCCGGCCGACGACCGCCGCGCCCCCCGCTCAGCCCTCGGGCAGGTCCTCGTCGGCGCCGAGCGGCCAGGTGGGCGGAAGCTCGATCTCGAAGTTGCCGTCGGGCTCGGCGTGGGTGGCGTGCCAGGCCTTGAAGTCCGGGATCGAGAAGCCCACCACCTGATAGCTGCGCGGCTCGACCCGCACCAGCAGGCCGCGCTCGGCGTCGTGCACGGTCACCGCCGGCACCGGGGGCCCGTAGGAGCAGTGGTATGTGTCCGAGGCCGCGTCGTAATGGGTCAGGGACTCGGAGGCGATCCGCATCGCGTTCTCCTCGGCGAACGAGGGGCGCTCGCCGCCAGGCGGCGGTGCGGGAGGGGGGGATGAGCTCATCGGCGGGCGCTCCTCCGTTTCGGCGCTTGGGGACTGCCTCGGCCGGGTCCTCTAGACTCGCCGGAGGAGACGTCGGAGCCAACGGGCGGAAGGACACCACGCATGCGCGCGGTCGATGCGACCCTCGCCTGCCTCAAGCGAGCGGGCGTGAACGCCATCTTCGGGCTGCCGGGAGGACCG
>JAXIPH010000351.1:0-9315 GCA_045403035.1 Thermoleophilia bacterium
GACCGCGATGGCATCGGCGTCGGGCACCGGCTCGGGCGCCGGCCCCTCATACGCCGGCGCCGGCTCCTCATACGCCGGCGCCGGAACGCCTCCTGGGGGGTCTGACGGGCCGTCCATGGCCCTTTCAACCGGCGCCGGCTGGGTGACCGCGATGGCGGCGGCCTCGGGCACCGGCGGCTCGACCCCCAGCCCCAGCCGCTCGATGCCGAAGGTCACCGCCTCCTTCACGATCACGACCATCGGGATGGCGATCAGGACGCCGACGATGCCGGCCAGCTGCTCGCCGATCAGCAGGCCGAAGATCACCACGAGCGGGTGCACGCCGACGGCCGTCCCCATGATGTTGGGCACCACGATGTGGCCCTCGAGCTGGTGGATCGCCACGAAGGCCACCACCACCCAGAGGGCGGCGACCGGCGAGGTGAAGAGGGCCAGCAGGGTGGGGGGCACGGCCCCCAGGATCGGGCCCACGTAGGGCACGAACTCCATCACGAACACCCAGGCCGCGAACGCCACCGCAAACGTGGCCCCCAGCGGGAAGAGCCCGGTCACGCCGTAGACCCACAGCACGATCCCCGCGCTCGTGCCGATGATGAGCGACACCAGTAGCTGCGCCTTCACGTACTCGGTCAGGGTGCGCTCGGTGCGCCGCAGGAAGCGGGCGGTCTCGGGCCCGCCGAGCTGCTGGGCGAAGCGGGCGATGCGGGGGGCGTCCAGCAGCATGTAGATGCTGGCGACCAGGATGATGATGAGCGTCACCAGCACGCCGAGCACGTCGAGGCTGTAGTCGACCAGGTTGTCGGCGGCCTCCGACGCCCGGTCCTGCAGGCCGCCCAGGAACGCGTCGGCGCGCTCCTTGACGTCCACGTCGATGCCGTTGCGGTCGAAGAAGCCCTGGAGCGAGTCGGCCTGGCGCTTGGCCTGGTCGGTGTAGGCGGGCAGGTTGCGCTGGATCTCCTCCACCTGGCCGCGCACCGGCGCGATGACCAGGAAGATCGAGATGGCGATGGCGGCGGCGAAGCCGAGGAAGACCATCAGGACCGCCAGCCCGCGGGGGATCCGCAGGCGGCAGAGCATGCGCACCAGTGGGTTGAGCAGCATCGCGATGATCACCGAGACGATGAAGACCAGCAGCACGTGGCCCATCGTCTGGGCGAGGATCCAGACCACCACCACGACGGCCGCGAACGCGACGAGCTTGGCCAACGCTGGCTGGAGGGCGGCGCGCCCGCTCATCCCCGCCATCCTAGCGCCGTCCCCCCGCGGATCGGCGGGGCTGGCGGTGCCGCGCGCGCCTCGGCTACTCTCCGCGCGATGCCTCCGCTCACACGAGCGCAGCTCGAGGGCCGTCGCTCGCATCGGCGCCGCCGCGAGTTCCGCCGCGATCCCCGTGCGCTCATCATGGCGGCGATCCCCGTCATCATCGTCGCGGTGCTCGCGCTCGTCCTCGGCGTCGGCCGCGAGGACGTGGCGTCGCAGGCCGGTCCCCTGGCCTCGCCGGTGCCCTCGCCGGACCTCGGCTCGGGCGCCCGCCCGCCCGACGTGGTCATCGCGCGGGCCGATGGCGTGGAGGTTCACATCCCGGTCGACCCGCAGCGGGTCACGGCCGCCGCCTTCCACCCCATCAACGACCCCTCGGGGGTGGCGCTGGAGGCATCGGGGGCCCTGCACATCCAGCAGTCCGACCGCGGCGACCGCGCGGGCCCGGAGACCGCGGCCCTCGACGTGGGCGCGCCGGCCGGCACGGCCGTCTACGCCCCGGTGGACGGAACCGTCGCCAGCGTGAGCGACTACCTCGTGCTCGGGCGGATCGAGGGGTACGAGGTCACGATCGCGCCGTCGGTGGCCGCCAGCGGCCTGGTGCTGCGCCTGACGCACCTCGACCCGCCCGCGGCGGGCGACCTGCCGAGCGTGGGCGACCCCGTCCGCGCCGGTATCACGCCGCTCGGCCGGGTCCGCGACTTCTCCAACGTGGCCGAGCAGGAGTTGTCGCACTTCACCTCCGACAACGGCAACCACGTCCACATGGAGCTGGTCCGCACCGAGGCGGGCCTGATCCCGTAAACGGCGGTCCTCGCGCGGCGGCGTAACCTGGCCCGCGTGAAGGCGCTTCTGATCGGCGACGTGGTGGGGGGCGTGGGCCTTCGAGCCCTGCTCGACCGGCTGCCCGGGCTGCGCGAGACGCACCGGCCCGACGTGGTCGTGGTGAACGCCGAGAACGCCGCTGCGGGCGCCGGGACCTCCCCCCGCCAGGCGCAGGACCTCCTCGACGCCGGCGTCGATGTGCTGACGGGGGGCAACCACACCCTCCAGAAGACCGAGATCTACCCGATGCTGGAGTCCGAGCCACGCATGCTGCGCCCGGCGAACATCGCCGTGAGAGCGCCCGGTCGGGGCCTGGTGACCGTGGAGACCCCGGCGGGGCCGGTGAGCGTGGTGAACGTGCTGGGAAGCGTCTTCATGACCGCGGCCCAGAGCCCGTTCGCGATCATCGACGACCTCGTCGAGCGCGCGCGAGCCGGGGCGAGCCACGTGATCGTGGACGTCCACGCCGAGGCCACCAGCGAGAAGATCGCCCTCGGGTGGCACCTCGACGGCCGGGTGACCGTCGTCGTGGGCACCCACACCCATGTTCAGACCGCCGACGCCCGAGTGCTGCCCGGGGGGACGGCCTACCTCACCGACCTGGGCATGACCGGCCCGCACGACTCGGTGATCGGGGTGCGCACCGAGGTCATCCTGCGCCGCTTCCTGAGCGGGGGCCCCGGTCGCTTCGAGCCGGCCGACGAGGGCGTGCTGGTGCAGGGGGCCGTGGTGGACGCCGGCCCGGACGGCCGGGCGAGCGCGATCGAGACGTTCAGCCTCCCGGGCTGAGCCCGGCCGGCGGCGGAACCTCGGGCGTCAGCCCCGGGCGACGGTGAGGACGCGCGTCTCCAGGTAGTCGTCGAGCGCGCCGGCGCCGCCGGCCTGCCCGAAGCCCGACTGCTTCACGCCGCAGAACGGGGTTGCGGCCGAGGAGACGCGGCCGCGGTTGACGGCGATCATGCCCGCCTCGAGGGCGTCGCCGACCCGCAGTGCGGCGTCAAGGTCACGGGTGTAGACGTAGGCCGCCAGGCCGTGCTCGGCGCGGTTGGCCTGGGCGATCGCGTCGGCCTCGCCGTCCACGATCCGGATCGGGGCGATCGGTCCGAAGATCTCCTCGTGCATCACTCGGGCGTCGTCGGGGACGTCGGTCAGCACGATCGGCGCGAAGAAGTGGCCAGGACCCGGGCGGGCCCCGCCCTCCAGCTCGACCCGCGCGCCGCACGCGCGTGCGTCGTCCACGAGCTCGCACAAGCGGCGGCGCTGGCGCTCGCCGATCATGGGGCCGAGCTGCGTGCCGGTCTCGGTGCCGCGGCCGATGGTGAGCTCCGACAGGCGCTCGGTGAGGCGGGCGGTGAACTCGGTCGCCACGGCACGGTCCACGTAGAAGCGGTTGGCCGCGGTGCAGGCCTCGCCGCCGTTGCGCATCTTCGCGGCGACCGCGCCGTTCACGGCTGCGTCGAGGTCGGCGTCGGCGAGGACGATGAACGGGGCCTGCCCACCGAGCTCGACGCTCATCCGCAGCACCTGGTCGGCCGAGCGGGCGATCAGATGACGGCCGACCGGCGTCGAGCCGGTGAACGTCAGCTTGCGAAGCCGGCCGTCGGTGAGCAGCGGGTCGGTGGCACCGTCGTCGGAGGAGACGACGATGTTGAGCACGCCGGCCGGAAGCCCGGCCTCCGCGAGGATCCCACCGAGGGCGAGCGCCGACAGCGGAGTGAGGCACGAGGGACGCAGGATCACGGTGCAGCCGGCCGCCAGCGCCGCTCCGACGCCGCGGGCGGGGACGGCGAGGGGGAAGTTCCAGGGCGTGACGATCAGGCACGGCCCGACGGGGCGCCTGCGCACCATCACCCGGGTGGAGCCGTCGGGGGCGTCCGAGCAGGTGCCGGAGACGCGCACGGCCTCCTCGGCGCACCACTCGAGGTAGTCCGCGGCGAAGGAGACCTCGTCGCGCGCCTCCGCGAGCGGCTTGCCCATCTCGAGCGTGAGGACGAGCGACAGCCACTCGGACTGGCGCAGCAGCTCGTCGGCCGCTCGGCGGAGGATCCGAGCGCGATCCCGGGCCGGCGATGCGGCCCAGGAGGCCTGCGCTTTGACCGCGGCGTCGAGGGCGTCGAGGGCGTCGGCCTCGCCGGCGTCGGACACCGTGCAGATCGGCTCGCACGTGGAGGGGTCCTCGACGGTGAGGCGCAGGCCGCTGCGGGCGGGCCGCCAGCGGCCGTCGATGAAGAGCTGCTTCGGGCAGCTCGGGATCGCTCCCCATTCGGCCAGCAGTTGGTCGACCTGGAGCGCCTCGGCGGACGGCTCCGGCGACGCCGTCGCCGGCTCGGGGGTGGGCAGGAGGGCCAGGGGGGTCATCGCCCGGTCTCCTCGGCCGGCGGCCGGGCGGGCTGCGGGAGCCGCTCGACGGTGATGCGGACGCGGCCCACCTGCCCCACGCCGAAGGCCTCGTCGCGCAGACCGAGCCGCTCGCGCACCACGTCGGCCAGGTCGCACTGGCCGGGGGAGAAGTAGCTGAGCACCAGGCGGCGCTCGGCGGTGAGGATCACGAGCTCGCCCTCGATCACGATCGGGGGGTCCACGGCGCCCTCCTGGGTGGACGAGGCGTCCGGACTGCCGGCGCGCTCGATCTGGAACAAGAGGGACTCGGCGGCGAGGCGGTCGAGGAAGCGGCTGCGACCCGCGCGGAAGGCCTCGAAGTCGTTGGGGTGTCCATCGGTGGTCTCGAACATGGCCCCACGCTAGGCCCGGACATTGCCATGGCCATCCCAAGGTCTTGCTATTCGTGCCCCGGGGAGGTGGCCATCCCGGCGCCGAGCAGGCCCTGCTGGGTGGCCATCCGGACGGCCGTCGCCCGGTTGTTCGCGCCCAGCTTGCGGAAGACGTTGGCCACGTGGCGGATCGCCGTGTGCTCGCTGATCACCAGGCGCTCGGCGATCTGGCGGTTGGTGAGGCCCTCGGCCACCAGCCCCAGGACCTCCAACTCTCGCGCGGACAGACCTCCTGCGCCCGCGCCCGCCCGCGTCGGCGCCCGTTCCCCGAGACGCCGCAGCATCTCCTCGATGCGCCGGACCCATCCGTCGGAGCCCATCTCCCGGAACCGCTCCATCGCCGCCCGGGCGAGGGAGACCGCGGGCCCGCGCCCCTCCGGGCGGCCCGAGAGGACGGTTGCCGCGACGAGCCGCATCCGGGCCCCCGCCCACCGCCAGCCGCCGGCCTCGACGGCGCCTGCCGCCGCCTCCACGTCCACCGCGAGCTCCGGCGGAACCCCGTCGCCCGCGATCGCCAGGCAATAGTCGGACCACGGGCTGGGGAAGGTCCCGCGGATGGCGCCGGCGATCTCGTCGGCCTCCTCCGCCCGTCCGGCTCCCACGAGCACCTCCACGGCGGTGATGCTCTCCTCCAGGTCATGTGACTCCCCCTCGTCGGCGAGCCCGCGCGCGTACTCGAGATACGGCTCCAACTCCTGCGCGGCGCGCCGGGGATCCCCCTCGAGCAGCGATACCGTTGCAAGCAGCTGCCGGGCGGTGTTGCCGTGGCCCCGGCTCTCGGACGAGAAGGTGTCGCTGAGCAGAGCCTCGGCTGTCCGCCGTGCGCCCTCGAGGTCGCCTCGGCCGAGGCGGCTGAGCCCGTTGATCCATATCACCTGGTTGCGCACCCACTCGGCGCGCTCGAGGCCCTCGACAAGCGCCGTGGCCTGGCCGGCGTGACGCTCAGCGGCCGCCCACTCGCCCGCATCGATGAGGGTCGCACCGCTGAGAGTCAGGTAGAAGGCCTGCAGCGTCCCCAGCCCGTGGCGCTCGACGAGCTCGGCCGCCGTCGCGTACCGGGTGAGGGACTCCTGAACGGTGAGCAGCAGAGGCTGGCCGGCGGCGAAGATGTGGTTGCCGCGCGCGACGCCCACGTCGTCGTGGTGGGCCGTCGCCAACCCGATCGCCTCGAGGATCAGCGCGTGGCCGGGCTCTCGCCGGTAGCGGAAGAGCTCGACGAGGCCGCGTGTGATGAGGAGGTTGGTCCGCTCGGCTGCGTCCGAGGAGTCGTGCGCGACCGGCACGAGCGCCAGGCCCTCGTCGGCCGCGCTGGCGGCCGGTGCCATGCGACCGCTCAGCGCCAGGCCGCGCGAGTATCCGACGAGGGCCGTCCGCAGCGCCTCCGGCGGCCCCAGGCGGCGCAACGCGGGCACCGACCGCTCCCAGTCGAGCAGCGCCTGGGTCCGGTCGCCGGCCTCGAAGCGGGCGTCGGCCAGGACGGACAGGCACCACAGCGCTGCGGGCTCGTCGCCGAGTCCCTCGTACTCATCGACGGCGACCCGGAGCAGCTCGACAGCCCGCTCGTCGCCCCGGGCGAGGCGGACCCGGAGCCGCCCGCACGCGAACAGCAGCTCGGCCCGCAACGCCCTCCCGTCCTCCTCACTCCACAGCGAGAGCGCCCGCTCCAGGTGCTCGACCGCTTCGCGCACGGCGCCCAGCTCCTGGGCGCGGGCGACCGCGGCACGCGAATGGCGCAGGGTGCGTTCCCGGTCGCCCGCCGCCATCGCGTGGCGCGCGAGCTCCGCCGCCGAGATCTCGAGAGTGCCCTCGGTGAGCATGGCCTCAGCAGCAGCGAGCACGCGGGCCTGCCGGCTGCGGCGCTGGGCGAGGAGCCCCTCCTGGGAGAGGGCCTCGTGCACGAGCGTGTGGCGGAACGCGAAAAGATGGCCCGAGGCGTCGCCCGGCGCCTCGACGACGAGCCCGGCTCCGACCAGGCCCGCGACCCCGGTGAGCGCGTCCTCGGGCGGGCAGTCGCTCGCGGCGGCCAGCAGGCGCACATCGAAGCGCCCCCCGATCGCGGCCGCCCAGTCGAGAAGCTCGCGCTCGGCGGGGGCGAGCCGCTCGGCCCGGGCCCGGATCGACTCGGCGAGCGTCCACGGCACCGACACCGAGCTCGTCCCTCGCCGCCGTCCGCTGTCGAGGTCGAGCCAGCCGGAGTCGACGGCCGCGCGGGCGAGTTCCTCGAGCGCGAACGGGTTGCCGCCCGCGAGCCGCACGAGTTCGGTCTCCACGTCCGGGGAAGGCCGCCGCCCGAACACCTCCGTGAGCATGGCGGCCGCGTCCCCGGGAGCGAGGGGGCCGAGAGGAAGCTCCTCGGCCAGGCGCGAGCGCCGCAGCTCGGACCGGAGCGCCTCGAGGGCCCGGCCCGCGTGGAGGTCCTCATCCGAGCGGTACGTCAGCAGGAGCCGCACGGGCGAGTCCGTGAGGGTGCGGGCGAGGAACGGCACCAGCGTGAGGCTGGTGGCGTCGGCCCAGTGCAGGTCCTCGAGGACCACCAGGACTCCCCGGCGTCCGGCGAGGGCGCGCAGATAGCGGGCCGCCGCCTCGAAGGTGGCGCCCAGGTTGCCGCGCTCGACGTCGCTCGCTCCGAGCTCGGGGAGCACCTGGGCGGGGAAGCCCGCGGCGAGGGGGTCGCGCGCGGGGGGTTCCAGGCCCTCTCGGCGGGCGCCGCGGACCAGGTCGCAGAAGACGCCCAGCGGCTCGGCGAGCCCCAGGACGCTTCGCCCCTCGATGACCGTGCGTCGCGTCTGGCGGGCGTGGTCGGCGGCCCAAGCGGCAAGGCGGGTCTTGCCGATCCCGGCCTCGCCCACCAGCGCGAGGGCGGAGCCCCCGCCGTCGTCCACCAGCGCGGCGAGCGCAACCAGAACCGCACCGCGGCCGTGGACCGTCTGGGCGAGGAACGAGGGGTGTGTGGGCGCCGTCATCCGCCCGCCGGGGTCAGTCGATCAGGTAGCGCGCCGGGACGGCCGTCTCGGCGGCGAGAGGATCGGACCCGCCCCGTCTCAGCACCCGACCGAGGGGCTGGCCGGCGATGCTGGGCCGGGGCCAGCAGGCCGCCAGGAGCGCGATGAGCAGCGCGTTCCGCGCCACCAGGATCGCGATCGGGCCGGAGTCGAGCGCGACGAGATCCCAGTAGGAGTGGGGGAAGTAGGCCAGCGTGGCGAGCATGGCGGCGACCGTCAGGGCGAAGGCCGCGGGCCCATAGCGTCCCGCCACCACGAAGCCGAGCGGCAGCAGCCACACCAGGAACTGAGGAGACAGCACCTTCCCGCCCACGAGGAGCGCCGCCACGGTCGCGGTGCACGCGGCCACCATCAGGCGGGCGTCCCCGGGCGCGCGGGCGCGCCGGAGTCCCACCCAGAGGGTCCACGCCACGCCGATCACCAGCACCACCAGGACGGCCGTGGAGATCGCGGAGATCACCGACGGGCCCGTGCCGTCGATGCCCTGGCTGCCGAAGGAGCTCTCGACCGTGACGGGGATGTCGGCGAGCGCGTGCAGCCCCAGCAGGTAGGAGGCGCCGGTCGACTCGAGCTGGAGCGGGCGGTCGAGGTGGTACTGCGCGAGGTTCCAGGTCCCGGAGGGCGACAGGATCACGAACGGCGCCATCACCGCGATCACGGCGGCCAGGCTGCCGGCCGCGCCGGCCACGGCGGAGCGCGTCCCGCCGCGATGGCGCTGCCAGATCACGAACGCCGGGATCAGCGCCAGGGGCACCAGCTTGAGCAGGATCGCCACCGCCAGCAGCCCCCACGCCAGGGCGAAGCGGTCGGTGACGGCGGCCCAGACGGCCCAGACGAGGAGCGCGGCCAGGGCCAGGTCGAAGCGCGTCTCCACCAGGTTGCCCACCAGCAGCGGCGACACGGCCACCGCGACTCCCGCGAGCGCCTGGCGCCGCTGGTCGAGGCCGATCGCCCGCGCCAGGGCTACGACGCCCACGGCGGTGGCGCACAGGGCCAGCAGCATCAGGCCCGAGAACGCTCCGGAGTAGATCCCCGGCAGCACACCGGCGAGCCAGAAGAGCCCGGCGGCCAGGGGCGGGTACTCCAGCGCGAAGTCGCGGTAGGGGATGTCCCCGCCGGCGATGTGGTCGTAGGCCGCGCGGTATGTGGGGATGTCGGTGATCACCGCGTCGGCGTAGAAGCCGTGCTGCAGCGGCAGCAGCCACACGAGCACGGCCAGCGCCACGACCAGGTAGGGCAGCGCCCGCGCGCTCGTCATGCGCCCACCGGCAGCGGCTCGCGCCGGGGCTCGCGCGCGGGGCCGGGCGCCGCGCCGGAGTCCCGGGTGGGGGGCGGCCAGTCGGGCACCATCGCGACCAGGGCGAACGGGAGGAACCAGGGGATGTAGAGGTAGAACCAGTGGGTCACGGTCAGCTCGATGCCGATCAGCAGCGCACCCGAGAGGGCGGTCATCGTGA
>JAXIPH010000314.1:0-3399 GCA_045403035.1 Thermoleophilia bacterium
TTGATCTCGCGGCTGGCGATCTCCTGCAGCGAGGCCGCCGTGTCGACCAGCAGCAGGATCTCGGAGGCGTCCAGGTCGCGCATCGCCAAGAGGTCCTTCCGGGTCCAGCCCATGTCAGGCCTCCTCCGGTTCTTCGATCACCACTCGGTCTTCGCCATCGTGCTCGCGCAGCCGGACCGCGACGCTCTCGCGCTTCGACGTCGGGAGATTCTTGCCGATAAAATCCGGCCTGATCGGCAGCTCCCGATGACCCCGATCGATCAAGATGGCCAGCTGAATCATCATCGGCCTTCCCAGATCTATGAGCGCGTCGAGCGCGGCCCGGATGGTCCGCCCCGTGTACAGCACGTCGTCCACCAGGACGACGGTCTTGTTCTTGATGGAGAACGGGATGTCGGTGCCGCGGACTACCGGGGCCCCGCGCATGTCGAGATCGTCGCGGTAGAGCGTGATGTCGAGCGTGCCGACCGGCACCGTGGTGCCGTCGATGGCGGCCAGCTTGACGGCCAGGCGCTGGGCGAGCGTGACCCCGCGGGTGCGCAGACCGACGAACGCGAGGTCCTTGGCGCCGCCGTTGCGCTCCAGGATCTCGTGAGCAATACGGGTGAGGGCGCGGTCGAGCGCGGCCTCGTCGAGAACCTGCGCTTTTTCGCGCAGGCGGGGTGCGGCCGTCATCGTCTCTCCTTACGAGCCTCTCGGGACCCATTTAAAGGAAGAGCAGCGTCGACAGTCACTTTACGCGGATGGTCGCGCTCCTGTCAACGGCTCGTCGCGCGTCTCCAGCAGGGCCAGGAGCTGATCGAGGTTCACCGGCTTGGTGACGTGGGCGTCGAAGCCCGCCGTGATCGCCTGCTGCACGTCCTCGGCCTGGCCGTAGCCGGTCACCGCGATCAGCCGCGGGCCGCCCAGCCCGGCGATCGATCGCAGCCGGCGCGCCACCTCCATCCCGTCGATGTCGGGCAGGCCGATGTCGCAGAGCACGACGTCGAAGCGCCCGCCGTTCACCGCCGCCACGCCGTCCACGCCGCAGCCGGCCGTCTCCACTCGCGCGCCTTCGGCCTCGAGCATGTAGCGCAGCACGGTCCGTGTGTCGTCGTCGTCCTCCACGACGAGGATCGTTCGATGCCCGAGCCGGTTCGACGGGCGGGCGCCATCGCGCAGCTCGGCCGGGGGGGCGAGCGCCAGCGGCAGCTCCACGCGGAAGCAGGCGCCGCGGCCGCTGCCCTCCGAGGTCACGCGAACACGGCCGCCGTGCAGCTCGGTGAGGCGGCGGACCAGGTCCAGCCCGATCCCGAGGCCGCCGGCCCGGCTCTGCGTGCCCCGCCGGAACGCCTCGAAGATCACGGGCAGGTCGCCGGGCGCGATCCCCTCACCGGTGTCCTCGACCTCCAGCACGCCCCGATCGCCCTCGGCCGTCAGGCGCAGCGCGATGGTGCCGCCCGGCGGCGTGAACTTGAGCGCGTTGGAAATCAGGTTGCCGGTGACCTGCTGCAGCCGCACGCCGTCGCCCCACATGGGCAGCGGCGTCGCCGGCAGCGCGGTGGTGAAGCGCAGGCGCTTGAGCGCGGCCGGCTCCTCGTAGGTCTCCACCGCGGTGCGCACCGGATCGCGCAGGTCGAGCGTCTCGAAACGCAGGGTGAACTTGCCGTGGACGATGCGCGAGAGGTCGAGCAGGTCGTCGACCAGGCGCACCTGCTGGCGGATGTTGCGGTGAATCGCCTCCAGCGCGCGGGCGGTGACCTCGTCGAGGCTGCGGTGACGGCGCAGCACCTCCGTCCAGCCGAGGATCGGCTGCAACGGCGTACGCAGCTCGTGGGAGAGCGCGGCGATGAACTGGTCCTTGAGCCGGCTGGCCGCCTCGGCCGTTTCGCGCGCGCCCTCCAGCTCGGCCCGCGCCCGTTCCTGCTCGGTCACGTCCTTCAAGGTGACGAGGACCGCCTCGATGCGGCCGTCCCGTCGCCGCAGCGGATGGGCGCTGGCCCGGAGCTGGCGGCGCCCGTTGATCGGGTGGTCGAACACCACCGGCATGCCGGTCACCGGCTCACCCCGCAGTCCCCGCGACGAGGGATAGGCGGTCGGCGGCAGCGGGCGGCCGTCGGGGTCGAACAACGGCTGCCGCCGCACGCGCTCCTGCAGCGACATGCCCTCGGTGAAGTCGAGCATGCGCCGGCCGGCTTCGTTCACGAACACCAGGCGGCTCTCGTCGTCCACGACGAAGATGCCCTCGTCGACCAGGTGCACGATGGCCTCCAGCCGGGTCGCCTGGCTGGCGACCTCGCGCTCGAGCCGGGCCGCCTCGGTGATGTCGTGGAAGACGGCGAGCACGCGGTCGCCCCGGCCACCGTCGTTGGCCGACAGCATCACCACGTTGACGAGGCAGGTGAGCGAGCGGCCCTCGATCTCCAGCAGCAGCTCGGCGCCGATGACCGCCTGGCGCTGGGCGAGCGCCCGCGCGATCGGGTGCAGGGGCGGCGGCAGCGGAAGGCCGTCGGGGGTGCGCGCGCTGACCCGGGCGAGGTGATCGCTGATGGGGCGCCCGACGTCACGGTCGGCGCCGAGGACCTGAACGGCCGCGCCGTTGACCCGCTCGACGAGGCCGGTGCTATCGATCATGAGGACGGGCTCCACCAGCGCGTCGAGGACGGCCCCGAACACACCCTGGAGATCGAGCGGCCGGCCTGACTCGGGACTCACCGTGCTCATTGTAGCGAGTGGCGTGAGGCCGGGCAGCAACGTGGGTGGCCTGGTCTAGGCACGCGCGGTTCCGTCCCGCCATCGGTCGATCACCTGGTGGTGGGCTTCGATCGTCACGCGGCCGCGCTTGATCACGAGCGTGCGGGGCGGCATGGTCGCCACCGTGTCTTCGGGCTGCGCGCAATCCCAGACGACGAGGTCGGCGTAGCAGCCCGGCGCCAGGCCGTAGTCGGGCAGGCGCAGCAGACGCGCGGGGTGCTCGGTGATGGCCGCCAGCAGCGCGCGCAGGTCGGCCGGCGTCCCCATGTGCGCCGCCACCGCCGTCACGAACGCCATGTGGATGAGATCGGCGGTACCCACCGGCGTGAACGGATTGCGGATGTTGTTGGAGGCCAGCGCCACCGGCACGTCGGCCTCGAGCAGCCGCCGCACGGGCGTGAGGCCCCGTCGCACGTTGCTCTCGTCCCGGCGCCCCATCAGATAGAGATCGGTCGCCGGCAGGCAGATGACGCCCACCCCGGCGCTCTTGATCTCCGCGATGATCTCGTCCTGCCGGAAGGCCGGCACCGCGGCCAGCGCGGTCAGGTGGCCGACGACCACGCGCCCCTGCCAGCCCGCCCGCACCGTGTGGGCGGCCACCTCGCGCACGTGCAGGTGCTCGGGCTCGTCGGCGAAGTCGACGTGGAAGTCGGCGTCCACGCCGAA
>JAXIPH010000009.1:0-2255 GCA_045403035.1 Thermoleophilia bacterium
TGCGACCCGCGGCCGGCCCGCCGTGCGCGCGTTGACGAAATCGACCGCCTCGTTGATGACCGCGATCGTGCGCCGATAGGCGGCCTCGGCCGTCTCCCCCCACACGACCAAGCCGTGCTTGGCCAGAACGACGAGCTCCAGCGAGGGGTCCGCCCGCACCGCCTCGCCCACCTGCCGCGACAGCGTGAACCCCGGGCGGATGTACGGGATCCAGGCCGCCCGCCCACCGAAGCACTCGGCCACAAGGCTCTCGCCGTCGGCGGCGCTCGCCAGGACGTTAATGCCGTCCGGGTGCGTGTGGTGGACGTGCGGGGCGGGGACGAAGGCGTGCAGCAGCGTCTCGATCGAGCAGCGCGGCATCGCCGGGTCGATCTGGCAGCGCGCGAGGTAGGCGACCATCTCCTCATCGCTCATCGCCCCGCGCGCCATCAGCGGCAGCACCTCGTCGAGGCGCAGGCCGGTGAGGTGGCGGCGCTCCATGGTCGCGAGATCGCTTCCGGAGCCCTTGACCCACAAGACGGAGACCTCGCGGCCCGCATGGTCGGTCGCGATCACCTTGGCCGAGGTGTTCCCGCCGCCGAAGTTCGATACCGCCCGGTCGGCCCCCAGCAGGCGGGACGCGAAGACAAGCCGGTCCAGCTCGTCGGCGGCGGGGGGCTGGTCCCGCGGCCACAGGTCGTCCGCCCGGTCGATCGTCTGCTCCGTCGAGACGCTCATCGTCGGGATCCCTCGGTCGTGACGGTCGGGGTGGCACGCTCGGCGCCCATCCGCCCGGCGTAGCCGGAGGCGCGCAGGGCGGCGACCGGGTCCTCGGCGGCTCCCACGCCGGCGCGCACGCGGGCGCAGAGGGGGCGGACATCGGTGCGGAAGGCGTCGAGCAGGATCTCGTGCCCGCCGAGCACGTCCTCCTCGCGCTGCGCGACTGCGAGAGCCGGCCGGTCGACGATCAGGGCGCGGGCGTAGGCCTCCTGGATGTTGACCACGCTCAGCACCATCGCCTCGACCTTGGCCTCGATGTTGTGCGACTGGTCGATGGTCAGGCGGGGCAGAGGATCGCCGGCCAGCTCGCAGAAGATGAGGAAGAGCTCGAAGGGGTTGACCGACCCGACCACCAGGTCGTCGTCGGCGTACTTGCGGTTGTTGAAGTGGAAGCCGCCGAGCCGTCCCTCGTCCGCCAGCACCGCGACGATCTGCTCGACGTTCACGCCCTGCGCGTGGTGGCCGAGGTCCACGAGGACGCTCGCGCGGTCGCCGAGCCGCTGGCAGACGAGGAGGGCCGAGCCCCAGTCCGCGAGGTCGGTCGCGTAGAAGGCGGGCTCGAAGAGCTTGTACTCGACCAGCAGCTCCTGCTCGGGTGGCAGGGCCTCGTACACGCGGGCGAGGCTCTCCATGAGCCGGCGGCGGCGCTCCCGCAGGTCGTCCTGGCCCGGGTAGTTGGTGCCGTCGGCCAGCCAGAGCGACTGGGCGCTCGCGCCGAGCGCCGTGGCGATCTCGAGGCACTCCAGCAGGTGCCGGACGGCCTTCTCGCGCACCCGCGGGTCGGGGTGGGCGATCGAGCCCAGCCGGTAGTCCGGATCCTGGAAGAGGTTGGGGTTGACGGCGCCCACGCGCAGGCCGGCGCCCTCGATGTGCGCGCGCAGCTCGCCGTAGTCGTCGGCGGCGTCCCAAGGGAAGTGGAGGGCCACGGCGCCGGCAGTGCCGGTGAGGCGCTGCACCTCCGCCGCGTCGTCGATGCGCTCCCGCACGTCCCGGGGCCGGCCGGCCTGGCGGAAGACCCCGAACCGGGTGCCCGAGTCGCCGTAGCCCCAGGAGGGGGTCTCCACCACGAGGGAGGCGAGGGCGCGCTCGGCCGCGGGGACGTCGATGCCGCGCTCCCGCAGCGACCCGGTCAGCAGGTCGTAGGCGTCGCTCATGTCGGTCGCGCCTCCAGTTGGTGGACGGTGGCGGGCGTGCGCAGGCCGCTGACGTCCAGGAAGCGGCGGTAGGTCTCGTCGGCGCCCACGCGGTCGGCGGTCGGAGCGTGCTCGACCGGATCGGAGGATGCACCGGCGAGGGCCCGCATCTCCTCGCGCGAGGAGATCGTACCGCTCGCCCGCATCTGCACCAGGACGTTGCCCAGCGCCGCGGCCTCGACCGGCCCGGCCAGGACGGGCCGGCCCGTGAGGTCGGCCGTCAGCCCGCAGAGCGCCGCGTTGCGGGCGCCGCCGCCGATCACGTGGACGCGTCGGACCCCGACGCCGGCGACCTGCTCCAGG
>JAXIPH010000263.1:0-8523 GCA_045403035.1 Thermoleophilia bacterium
ATGATCAGCGAGGGCGTGCGCCGCCTGGGGGTCGCCGTGGCCGAGATGACCGAGCTGCACCGCGCCCTCGGCGGCGGGCTGCCATGAAGGTGGCGGTCCTGAAGGGTGGCCGCTCCCTGGAGCGGGAGGTCAGCCTGCGATCCGGCGCCAACGCCGAGGCCGCCCTGCGCCGGCTCGGCCACGAGGTGCTGGCGGTCGATGCCGACCCCCACCTGGTCCGCACTCTGCGCGCGGAGCGCCCGGACGCGGCCTTCATCGCCCTGCACGGCAAGGGCGGCGAGGACGGCACCGTGCAGGAGCTGCTCGAGATCCTCGAGATCCCGTACACGGGCCCGGGGGTGCTGGCCTGCGAGCGCGCGATGGACAAGGTGGTCGCCAAGGCCCACTTCACGGCGGTGGGGATCTCCACCCCGCAGGCGTACGCCTTCCGCCAGGACGCCTTCCGGGAACTGGGCGCCGGGGAGGCGATCCCCGACATCCGTGAGCGACTGGGCCTGCCGCTGATCGTGAAGCCCGCGAGTCAGGGCTCGGCACTCGGCATCTCCGTGGTGCGGGATGCCGGCGACATCGCCAACGCGCTGATGAACGCCTTCGCCTACGACGAGCGGGTGCTGATGGAGCGCTTCGTGGCCGGCCGCGAGCTGGCGGTGTCGGTGGTCGGCACGGCCGAGCCGTGGGCGCTGCCGGTGGTGGAGGCCATCCCCCTCGAGCGCGATTTCTACGACTTCGAGGCGCGCTACACACCGGGGCTCACCGACTTCGAGGCCCCCGCGCGGCTGCCGGACGCGGTGGCGCAGGAGGCCGCGGCGCTGGCGCTGGCCTGCTACCGGGCGCTGGGCTGCCGGGGGATGAGCCGGGTGGACATGATCCTCGACGCCGAGGACCGCCTGTGGGTGCTCGAGATCAACGCGATCCCGGGGATGACGGACACGAGCCTGCTGCCGAAGGCCGCCGAGGCGGCGGGCCTGGGCTTCGACGAGGTGGTCGAGCGGATCCTCGCGGAGGCGGCCCTCGGCGCGTGACGAGCGCTGCTCCTCCTAGCAGAACACCTGCACGTGGAAGCCGGCGTTGACGGGTTGGCCGGCCGCATTGTTCGTGCGGACCACGAGCTGGGTGCGCGCCACGTCGGTGGTGTCGAGCGCGAGACGGATCGTCACCGTCTCCGCCACCGGCGGCGCGTCGCTGGCGGCGGTCGCCGACCAGGAGCACGCGCTGATGTTGCGGTCGAACTTGACCCGATAATTGCCGTCGTCGATGCGCTGGGCGAGCAACGCTCCACGGCCGCGCACGAGCGTCGACCCCACCGCGCCGCTGCTCACTGCGAACAGGGGCACCTGGGAGTTCAGCGTCGCGAGGTTCTTCAGGGCGTCGTTGCTGCGCTTGACGGCCGCCTGAGAGATCCTCTGGTTGATCTTGAGCTGCTGCGGGCTCACGATCACCTTGCGGCCGGTGTTCGATCCATCGCTGGTCGCCGCCTGTACGCCCGCCACCGTGCCGAGCCCGATGACCACGCCCGCGGTGACGCCCATCCACCAACGTCCCTTCATCTGTCCCCCCATCCTGTGGGTTTTGTGACAATCGCAACGCTACGCTGCCGTGCCCCCGGGAGGCCAGACGTTCATCGGACCCTTACGTCCCCGGGGTCCCAGCCGGCGTCGGTTGAGAGCGGCAAGGATCCACGGGCACCCGGGGGGTGCCGCCGCGGCGAGACCCCCCAGGAGGCGATCCGACGCCGGCGATTGAGTCGTGGTGCCGATCTAGCAGAGCACCGCCAAGTGGAAGGGCAGGGCGTTGGAGGGCGCCGTCCCATCCGAGACGGCCGTCTGCACCGTCGCGACCTTGGGGTCGGTGGCGCTGCGCCACACGCTGATCTCCCCCGTGGGCGTCACGGTGGTCCCCCCGTCGCCGATCGTGGCCAGCAGGGCGCAGGCGCTGAGGTCGCGATCGAAGGTCACCGCGTAGAGCCCCGGAGTGACAAGCTTTTCCGAGCTGACGGCGTTCTTCCCGCGCACCAGGGCGCCCGTCGTGGCGGCCACCACGGCCCACCGGGGCTGGCCCTCGCGCAGGGTGGAGTCGAGCTTGGTGCGGGTGACCGCGTTGTCGGCGATCTGGGTGGTGCCCCAGCCGGGGGCGGTGTCGGTGCTGCCCGACTTTCGCACCGGATCGAGCAGGTTCAGGGCCTCGTTGCTTCGACGCACGGCGGCCTGTGAGATGCGCTGGTTGATCCGCAGCTGCTCCGCCGAGACGGTGAAACCGCTCTGCGCCGACGCCTCGCCGGTGGACGCCTGCACCACCACCACCGCGCCCAGTCCGAGCACCATGCCCGCCGCGACGCCGATCCACCATCGTCCTCTCATGGGTTCCCTCCCTCGTCGGGTGTCCTGACGCGGCGAACGGTAGTGACGAAACCCGCCAGGTTCGCCGTTTCTCATCGCACCCTTACGGGTGCCGTGAAAGCCTTCACCGTCGGCCACGGGCCCTCAGCGGGCCCGCGCGCGGTCCTCCTGGAGGGCGAGGAGGCCGTCGAGGACGGCGTTGATCGGCGTCGGGACCCCCAGCTCGGCGCCCTGGCGGGCGAGGAAGCCGCACAGCGCGTCCCGCTCCAGCGGCTTGCCGGCATCGAGGTCGCGGGCGGTCGAGGGCCGGTAGTCGCGCAACTCGTCGTTCGGGGCCGACATCTCCTCCACGTCCGCCGCCGTGAGCGTGACGCCGTGCGCGGCCGCGACGGCCACGACCTCCTTCATCGCGCCGCGCACCAGCGCCGCCGAGCCCGGGGTGGCGAGCGCCTCGCCGGCCGTGGCCCCGGTCACCGCGCAGATCGCGTTGAACCCGGCGTTCCACAGCAGCTTGTGCCACTGGTCGCGGACGAGGTCCTCCGAGAGGGTCACGCTCCACGAGCCCTCGAGCAGGGCGAAGACCCGCTTGGCCACGTCCGTGAGGCCGGCCGGGTCCCCCATCCGAACCCAGCCCTCGGCCTCGTGCTCCACGGTTCCGGGCTCCTCCACGCGCAATCCGACGAACGCGATGCCCCCGAGCACCCGCTCGGCGCCCAGCACCGATCCCAGGCGGGCCACGTTCTCCACGCCGTTCTGCAGGGAGAGGACGGGGGTCGAGGGCGCGAGGGCGCCGGCCAGCGCGTGCGCCGCCGGTAGGGTGTGGTGCGACTTGGTGGTCACGATCGCGAGGTCGGGCGGGGGTGGGGCGGGGGTGTCGCGCGCGCGCACCGGGGCCTCCCACGCGCTTCCGTCCGGCTCGCGCACGACCACCGCCCCACGGCTGCGGAGGGCATCGAGATGGGCTCCACGCGCGACCAGCGTCACGTCGTGGCCGTCGCGCGCGAGCAGCGCCCCGTAGTACGAGCCCACCGCCCCCGCACCCATCACGATCACTGATGCCAGCTGAGCCCCTCCCTCCCGGCGGGCGCCTCGCGGTGGAGGAGGCCGGCGACGCCCTGGTGGTGCGGATCGCCAACGAGGCCCGCGCCAACGCCCTCGACGAGACCCTCCTCGACGGCCTCGTGAGCCTACTCAACGGCCCCCGGCCGGCGGAGTTCCGGGCCGTGCTGCTGGCGGGCGCCGGGGATCGCCACTTCTCCTCGGGGCTCGACCTGGGCGATCGCCCGCCCGAGGAGCTCGCCGCACACCTGGAGGACGGCGCGCGCCGGATGCAGGAGACGGCCCGCGCCATCGCCGGCTGCGCCGTGCCGGTGGTCGGGGTCATCAACGGCGCCGCGTTCGGCGGGGCCCTCGAGCTGGCGATGGCCTGCGACTGGCGCATCGCGCGCCGCGGGGCGCGGCTGGGGATGCCCGCGGCGCGGCTGGGCGTGGTCTACGGGCCCGAGGGTCTGCGGCGCTTCGTGGCGGCCCTCGGCCCGGGGCGCACCCGGCGCCTGTTCCTGACCGGCGAGCCGGTGGACGCCGGCGAGGCCCTCGCCATCGGCCTGGTGGACCAGGTGGTGGAGCCCGGCGAGCTGTGGCCCGCGGCCCACGCCGCGGCCGCCGGCGTCGCCGCGGCCGCCCCACTGGCCGTGGCGGGAACGCGGGCGATCGTGCGGGCGCTCTCCGAGGGGCCGCTGCCGCCCGAGGTCGACGCGGCGGCCGGCGAGTGGGTGGCGCGGGCGTTCGCCTCGCAGGACTTCCGGGAGGGCCTCGCCGGGTTCCGGGAGCGCCGCCCCCCCGAGTTCAGGGGGCTCTGACCACTCCGGCGATGGGGCTCACCGCCTGAGGGACGGCGCGAGGTCGGCGGCGCCGATCGAGCCGGGCTCGAAGTCCTCCGTCGAGAGGCCCTGGAGCAGCCGCTCGCGCAGCGCCTCGGCCCTCCGTACGGCGCCCTGGGAGATGCGCTGCGCGATCAGCAGCTGCCGAGGGCGGAGCCGTACCCGCGCGGGGTGGGCGGCGCGCCGCAGCGCCGGCGTGGCGCTGGCCGGCACCGCGGTCGAGGCGGCGGTGGGCGTGCCGAGCCTCAGGCCGGGGACCAGCTTCTCCGGTCCGATCGATCCGTCCACGATGTCCCCGCCCGTGAGCCCGGCGGCAAGCCGCGCCTCGATGGCCGTCAGCCGGCGGACCGCGGCCTGGGCGATGCGCTGGGTGGTCAGGAGCTCCCTCGCGCTCACCCGGATGCCGCCGCGCGAGCCGCCGGCCACCGTCGCCGATCCGCCGATGCCCAGGGGACGCACCGCGGCCGCCGCCGTGCCGCCGCCCGCGGGCGGGCCGGAGGGGGCGAGGGCGGGGTCGAACGCCGCCGCGCCGAGCCCCTCGTGGCGCAGGTCGCCGGCCACGATCCCGGCGTCGATCCAGTCCTCGATGGCGTTGACGCGCCGCATCGCGGCCTGTGCGATGCGCCGGTTCACCAGCATCTGTCCACGGCTGAGCCTCAGGGGGCGGGACATGTCGAAGAAGCTCGTGCCCAGGGGCACCCGCGTGTATCCGGACCCGCGCAGGTAGGGCCAGATCCGCCACGCGTACCGCTCGCCGAACCGTAGCCCGCGCACGCGGGCCCGCGTGCCATTCGGGAAGCGCGAGACGACCTTCGTCAGCGTCCCGTCGTGCACGCGGAAGACCTGCAGGTTGTAGAGGCTCGCCCCGGGATGTCGGCGCCACGACAGCAGTGGACGCGGCCGGGTGGTGGTCGCGCCGGCCCTCGGGCTCAGCAGCCGGGCGTTGCGGGTGTTCGGCACGGCGCGCACGGCGGTCACCGCCCGCTCGACGGTGAAGGGGTCCGCGACGCTGAAGGGCCCCGCCCGCCCGGACGCCCCGGTCTGGCGTACCTGGAAGGCGTAGGCCCCGGGCACGAGCGGGCCCAGTGCGACCCGCGGGTCGAGGGTGTCGCCCTGGGAGATCACCGTCCCCCCCGATAGGACCTGCCAGGTGAAGGTGGCGCCCGGCTCGCCCCCGGTCCACGAGAACACCGGCCGGATGCCGCGCACCGGGTCCGGGGGCCGCCCGGCGATGGTCGGGGCGACCGGGCCCACGACGTAGGCCACCGAGGCGGCCGCCGGGTTGCCGGCCGAGTCGAGCGCCGTCACCGCGAAGGTGGCCGGCCCGCCGGCGTCGGTGGGCAGCATCGCCCCGTCGGCGAGGGACCCCGTGCAGCTCACCGCTCCGTCGCACGAGTAGTCGACCTCGACCGCCTGCCCGGGCAGGTACGACGCGCCCTGCGCCGGGGCGCGGATGGCGACGGTGGGCGGCGTCACGTCCACCCGCACGGTGCGTGTGGCGGTGGCCGCCGGGCTCTTGCGGGTGGCCGTGAGCGTGTAGGTGCCCGTCTTCAGGTTCCGGAGCTCGACGCGCAGCGGCGAGGGGCCCGAGCCCCTGAGGGTGGTGCCCGACAGGGTCCAGTTGATGGTCCCGGTGCGGGTGCTGCGCACCGTGTAGACCGGCGTGGGCCGCGCGACGTTCCAGACATCCGCGTTCGTGCCGGTGATCGTCAGCACGGGCGCGGGCGCGGCCTCTCCTGCATCGGCGGCCGGGGCCAGTGCCAGCGCTCCGATGAGGAGCGCGGCCGGCCAGCTCAGGACTCTCGCCCACCTCATTCCGAGAATGAGGCTACCGCTCCCCCGGTGGGGGGAAGCTCAGAGAACGGTGATTTTTTCGTTCGTTGTGCCGCGGGGGCGCGATCCCCCTATCCCCCCATCGCGGCGGCGTGCTCCTGGATGCGCGTCGCCAGGTCCTTCGCCGCGGCGTCGTAGGCGTGCCCGTCGGCCCAGGTGCCGCGGGGGTCGAGCAGCGACGCGTCCACGCCCCGGACCTCGGTGGGCACCTGGAAGCCGAAGTTGGGGTCGGTGCGCGTGGGCGCGCCGTCCAGCTCGCCCGACAGCGCAGCGCGGATGATCGCCCGGGTCGCCGAGATGGGCATGCGCGATCCGGTGCCGTACGGGCCCCCGGTCCAGCCGGTGTTCACGAGCCAGGCGCTGGCGCCGTGCTCCGTGATCCGCGCCCGCAGCAGCTCGGCGTAGACCGAGGGGGGCTGCGGCAGGAACGGCGCGCCGAAGCAGGAGCTGAAGGTGGCCTGCGGCTCCACCACGCCCACCTCCGTGCCGGCGACCTTCGCCGTGTACCCGGCGAGGAACATGCGCATCGCCTCCTCCGGGGTGAGCTTGGCGATCGGGGGCAGCACGCCGAAGGCGTCGGCGGTGAGCATCACGATCGCGGACGGATGGCCGGCGCGCTTGTCCGGGACGGTGTTGGGGATCGACGTGAGCGGATAGGCGGCCCGGGTGTTCTCGGTGTTCGAGGCGTCGTCGAGGTCCAGCCGGCGCGAGACCGGGTCCATCACGACGTTCTCGAGGACCGTCCCGAACATCTGGGTCGTGGCGTAGATCTCCGGCTCGGCCTCGGGCGAGAGCTTGATGACCTTCGCGTAGCAGCCGCCCTCGATGTTGAAGACCCCGTCGTCGCTCCAGCCGTGCTCGTCATCGCCGATGAGCGGCCGCGAGGAGTCGGTGGAGAGGGTGGTCTTGCCGGTGCCCGAGAGGCCGAAGAAGACGGCCACGCGCCCGTCGGCGCCGACGTTGGCCGAACAGTGCATCGACAGCACGCCCCGGTTGGGCAGGCGGTCGTTCATCAGCGTGAAGATCGACTTCTTGATCTCGCCGGCGTACTCGGTGCCGCCGATCAGGATCTGCTGCTCGGTGAGGTGGAGGACCACGAAGTTGGAGGCACGGGTCCCGTCGGTCGCCGGATCGGCGGTGAGCGTGGGCGCGTGGAGGACCACCGCCTCGGGGCGGTGCTCGGTGAGTTGCTCGTCGGTGGGCTCGATGAACAGCGAACGGGCGAAGAGGGCGTGCCAGGCGCTCTCGGTGACCAGGCGCAGCGACAGGCGGTGGGCGGGCTCGGCGCCGGCGAAGGCGTCGATGACGTAGATCGCCCCGGAGCCGAGGTGCTCACTCAGACGGCCGCGGAGCCCGAGGAAGTGACCCTCGTCGATCTCCTGGTTCGGACCCCACCAGACGCGGTCCTCGCTGCCCGGCTCGCGGACCACGAACTTGTCCTTGGGGGCGCGGCCGGTGTGGGCGCCGGTGGAGACCACGATGGCCCCACCCCGGGCCAGCTCGCCGTCGCCCGCGGCGATCGCGTGCTCGTAGAGCGCGGCCACCGGAAGGTTCCACCAGACGGCGCCGGAGGCCTCGATGCCGTGCGCCTCCAGCCCGACCCCGCCGCCCCTCGGCGGTGTCGCTTGGTCAATCGCCACCTCAGCCCCCCTGCGTCGCGTCCACCAGGTCCCGCTCCCCGGGACGTCGGCTCAGCCAATAGACGAGCGCCGGGACGAGAGTCGCCGCCGGGAGCGCAAGGGGAGAGCCTGCCAGGTAGAGCCCGATTCCGCACGCGAACCCGCCCCCCCATGCGGCGAGTCCCGCGGCGTGCCATCCATCGTCCACCCGCTCCCGGCGGGCGGCGTGGATCACGCAGACGGCCACGAGGCCGGGCGCGGCGAGGGCCATCACCGTGAGCCAGGAGAGCATCAGGTCGTCGAACGCCGCGCACGCCAGCACCGCGCCGACCGCCGCCACGGCGAGCAGTGCGGCGCGGTGCGGAACCCGGGGCGCGGCGTCCCGGAGCGACAGCGCTCCGGACCAGATGTTCGTCAGGACGGAGCCGGTGAAGCCCACGGCCACGAACAGGTAGGCGACGTTGGTACTCCCCAGGCCGCGCAGGACGTCGGCCAGGTCCCATTGGCCGGTCGCGGCCTGCAGCACGGCCCCGGCGAGGGCGAAGGCCAGGACCGGCGCGGCGAGGCCCGTGAGCGCGCACCACACCACCTGGCGGGGGCGGGCGAGGTCGTGGGTGAAGTCCGGGGTGCGCAGGGAGAACGCCGCCCCGTAGCCGATCACGAGCGTCACGGCCGGCAGGAAGCCGACCGGGTCCGTGGCCGTGTGACCTCCGGACAGGGTGGCGTCGTGATCCGCGAGGGCGAGGTGCAGGCCGTAGGCCGCGAGCGACGTGGTCGCGATGCCGGCGACCAACGCCGACCACGACAGCGCCGACAGGCCCAGGGCGACGATGCCGAGCATGACGATCGTGAACA
>JAXIPH010000118.1:0-6342 GCA_045403035.1 Thermoleophilia bacterium
AGACGTCCGCGCTCGGGACCTCCGCGGCGAAGAAGTCGCGGAGGGCGGGCACCTGCAGCCCTCCCAGGAGCACGGCGGCGAAGCCGCCCAGCATGGCCCAGACCCACGGACGCACCCGGCGCCCCTCCAGCCCGCGCTCGACCTCCACCACGATGGCCAGGCCCATCCCGGTCGTCACGAGCACCGCGGCCGTGCGCCCCTCGGTGACGCCGGCGTCGAGCGGGCCGCGCGCGAGCAGGTAGGCGGTGTCGATCGTGAGGGCGGTCACCACGCCCGCCGGCACCACGAACGCCAGCATGCTCGAGAGGAACCCCTCCCGGCGGACGGGGCCCTCGGAGGGGGCGAGGGCGAGGAAGAAGGCGGGGATGCCGATCGTGAGCGTCGACGCCACGGTGATGTGGCGCGGGAGGAACGGATAGGCGACCGGCACCAGGCCCAGGCTCGCGAGCACGATGGCCGAGTAGACCGTCTTCGCCACGAACAGCTTGGCCACGCGATGGGTGTTGCGGAGGATCCGGCGCCCCTCCTCGACGGCGCGCGGCACCGTGGCGAACGCGTTGGTGAGCAGCACGAGGTCGGCGACGCCCTTGGCCATCTGGCTGCCGTTCCCCATCGCGATCCCGAGGCGCGCCTCCTTCAGGGCGAGGACGTCGTTGACGCCGTCGCCGGTCATCGCCACGTAGCGCCCGCGCCGCGTCATCGCACGGACCAGGTCCTGCTTCTGCTCGGGGGTGACGCGGCCGTAGACCGCCGTCGTCTCGGCCACCTCCTCGAGCGCCGGCCCGTCCTCGGGGAGGTCGGCGCCGCCGATCGACACGTCCGCCCCCGGAACGCCCGTCGCCCGCGCGACGGCGGCGACGGTCAGGGGGTCGTCCCCCGAGATCACGCGCGTCCTCACGCCCTGGCGGGTCAGGTACGCGAGCGTGTCCGCGGCGTCCGGGCGAACGGCCTCCGCCAACAGGACCAGGCCGAGGGCCACGGATCCGTCCGGGAGCCGGTCGTCGCCGTCGAGCGGAGCCTCCGCCCCGGCAAGGAGGACCACCCGCAGGCCCTCCCCGGCGTGCTCCACCACCCGCGACCGCAGTTCCTCGTCCACCGGCACGCCGGCCCGCGCAAGCACGTCGGGCGCGCCGAGCAGCAGGGTGCCGCGGTCCTCCAGCGTCAGGCCGCTCCACTTGCGCGCCGAGGAGAACGGCACCTCGGCCAGCGCTCGCTGGGGCGACCCGGGGGCCCACTCCGCGATCGCCCGCGTCGTGCCGTTCGGCGCGCCTGCGCTGGCCGAGAGCGCGGCGAGGTCGTCCCGCATCTCCTGCTCGCCGCGCCCGGCGGCGGGCTCGACGCCCATCACGCGAAGCCGGTTCTCGGTGAGCGTTCCGGTCTTGTCCAGGCAGAGGGTGTCCACCGAGGCCAGGCTCTCCACCGCGTTGAGGCGCTGTGCGAGCGTCCCGAGCCGCGCGAGCCGCACGGCCGCCACCGCGAAGGTGAGGCTGGTGAGGAGCACCAGTCCCTCCGGAACAAGCGGCACGAGCGCGGCCACCACGGTCTGGGCGGACTCCGTGAGGGACACGTCCCGGAGCCACAGCGACACGACGAGTGCCGCGGCGAGGGGGACCATGGCGGCCACGGTCCACCGCAGGATTCGGTTGATGTCGGCCTGGAGCGGGCTGAGGACGCCGCGGGTGCCGCGGGCCTCAGCCGCGAGCCGCTCGGCGAAGCTCTCGGCCCCCACCGCCTCGACGACGTACTCGCCGGCGCCGGCGACGCAGTAGGCGCCCGAGAGCACCCGCTCGCCGGCGTCCCGCTCGACCGGCTCGCTCTCCCCGGTCAGGATCGACTCGTCGATGGTGAGGCCGCGCGAGACGAGCACCGATCCGTCGGCGACCACCTGGTCGCCGGGCTCCAGCCGCACCACGTCCCCGGGGACCACGGCGGTGACGGGCAATTCCGTGATCGCGCCGTCGCGGCGCACGCGCGCCTGGGGCGCGACCAGCAGGGCCAGGCGGTCGAGGACGCGCTTGGCGCGCACCTCCTGCACGATGCCGATAAGAGTGTTGGCCACGATCACGCCGCCGAAGAGGGCGTCGCGGGGGTTGCCCAGCGCGAGCGTCAGCGCGAGCAGCCCCCCCAGGACCGCGTTGAAGAGGGTCGCCGTGTTCGCCCAGACGATCTCGCCGTAGGAGCGGCTGCCGCGAGCGCGCGGGCGCTGCGGTATGGCCGCGAGGCGCGAGGCGGCCTCGGCGGAGGTGAGGCCCGGCGGCGGAGGATCGGCCGTCGGCGCGGGGGCGGCGGGGCTCACCCGCAGCGGAGGAGTCGGGCTCGGGCGGCCGCGATCGAGTTGGTCGTCACCACGGGCCCGGGGATTGTCTCACGCAGCCGGCGCCGCATCCCCCGCGGGTCGGCCGCGGACGCCGCCTGCTGCGTAGTCCCCCGAAGCCGGGATCCGGAGGCGCCCCCATGAGGTGACGATCCGTCCGTGCTCCGATGGGGCCGTGATCGTGCGCGTCATCGCCGTGGTGGCGACCCTGCTCGCCGCTCCCGCCGCGCTGGGGGCGGACGCGTGGCCGATGGAGGGCCACGACCCGGCCCGCACATCGCGAAGCACCCTCACCTCCGCTCAGGCGCCCGTCCTCGTGCCGGGCTGGCCCATCATGAGCCGCCACGACGGTCCACTGATCGCCCCCGGCGGCAGGGTCGAGCTGACGCTCGCGGGAGCGCGGACCGCGACGCTGAACCGGGACGGGACGTTCCGCCGGGTGGTCGCCGGCGGGGGTGCGATCGGCGTCGGGGGACGGCGCTACGCGATCGATCTGAAGGGCCGGGTGTCCGCGTTCACCACCGTGGGCCGCCGCGTATGGCGCTCGGCGCCGGTGGATCTCGGGTTCCCGGTCGTGGCACGGCCCGCGCCCCCGTCTGCCGGCGCGGCCGTCCACGCGATCGGGACGAGCGGCGTCGTTGCCCTCGGGCCGGCCGGGGGTGTGCGTTGGCGGCTCGACGGGTTCCGCGGCGACACCCCGAGGGGCTTCGCGGTCGGTCCGAACGGCACGGCCTTCATCGGCTTCGGCAGCTTCGTGGAGGCGAACCGCCTCGTGGCCGTGCGGCCCGATGGCTCGACGGCCTGGACGAGGATCCTCATGGGGGCGCCGCGCGGCGTCGCCGTCTCCGGCGACGGCACGGTGCTCGTGGGCGAGCGTGCCGCGGGCGTGAGGGGCGAGACGGCGCTCCGAGCGTTCACCTCCGACGGAATCGAACGCTGGACGGTGCCGGGTGCCGGGAACCCGGCCGCCATCGCCGCCGACGGAACGGTCTATGCGGCGAGCGGGGGCGTCCTTCGTGCCGTGGCGCCCGACGGGAGCATCCGGTGGATCTTCCGCGGCACGGGCGTCGAGACGGGGGGCGTCGTCGTCGGAGGCGACGGCACCCTTTACGTCGGAGGCACCGCCCCCCAGGGCATGGTGGCCCTTCGGGCCGACGGCTCGCTGGCCTGGGCCTTCTCCCCGGGCGGCGCCGTCTTCCCCACGGCGATCGGCGCCGACGGAACCCTCTACGCGGGGTGCGCGACACCGGTCTGCATCGGCAACCGCGGCCCCACGGGGACGCTATTCGCCCTCGCGGGTCCGTCGGGCCCTCGCCTCCTCTATGGGCTTCGGCTGAGCGCGGCGCGGTTCCGCGCGAGTGGACCGCCCTCGGTCTGCGCTCCGGGGGGAGGGTGCCGGCCGGCGGCCCCGCTCGGCAGTACGCTGAGCTTCGTCAGCAGTCGGCCGGGCATCGTCGCCATCGCGATCCGCAGAGCCCGCGACGGGCGCGTCGTCGGTCGCACCTTCGGCGACAGCACCGGCGCGACCGTCCGGGTCGTCAGCGGGAGGCGCTACTACTCGGTGCTCGACGTCGTCCGGAGGCGCCCCGGGCTGGCACAGGGGCGCTACACGGTGACCGTGACGGCGGGGGCCGTGCGTCCGGTGCCCCTGCCCTTCACCGTCGTGCGCTGACCCGCCGCGCGGCGAAGGGCCTCACCCGGGCGCGGCGCCGGCCCGAGGCGCGATGAGCCCCCGGCTCAGCCCTCCTCGGCCAGCAGGCCGGCCTCGAGGGCGGCGCGCACGAGACCCGCGCGGGTGGTGACGCGCAGCTTGGTCATCACGTGGGCGCGGTGGCTCTCCACCGTCCGCACGCTCACGATCAGGCGGTCGGCGATCTCCTGGTTGGTGTGGCCCAGCGCGAGCAGGCGCAGCACCTCGCGCTCGCGCGCCGTCAGCTCGTCGAGGGGGCCGTCGCCGGCGGGGGCGGCGAGGGCGGCGCCCAGCGACGGATGGACGTAGCGCTCGCCCGAGGCCACCGCGCGGACGGCGCGCACCAGGTCCTCGTCGGCGGCGGACTTCAGCAGGTAGCCGTCGGCGCCGGCGTCGAAGGCGCGGCGCACGTCCCGGACCTGGTCGTGCATCGACAGGAACAGGATCCGCGCGTCCGGCGCCCGCTCGCGGATGAGTGCGGCACCCTCGATGCCGCCCATGCCCGGCATCTCGATGTCGATCACCACCACGTCCGGCGCCAGCCGCGGCAGCGAGCGCAGGGCATCCTCGGCCGTCGCCGCCTCCCCCACCGGCTCGAGCCCCTCCTCGCGCTCCAGCAGCAGCCGCAGTCCGGCGCGCAGGACGGCGTGGTCGTCCACCAGCAGGATGCGGATCGTCTCGCTCACCGCGTCTCGAGGTCGACGACCACGGCGGTCCCGCCGTCGGGGGACGACTCGATGCGGAGCCTCCCGCCGAGCAGCTCCACCCGCTCGCGGATGCCCGCGAGCCCGAGGCGGCCCGTCGGCGCGGCGGGATCGAAACCGCGGCCGTCGTCCTCCACCATGAGGCGCAGCCGGCCCTCCCGGGCGCTCACGACCACGCTCGCGCGCTCCGCGCCGCTGTGCCGGGCCACGTTCGTGAGCGATTCCTGCACCACCCGGAAGAGTACGGTCTGGATCTCGCCGGAAAGGTCCGGGCCCAGCCCGCCCAGGTCCACGTCCACCTGGACCCCCGTCCGGCGCAGCAGCGCCGCCTGCTCCTCGATCGCATCCTCCAGCCCCTGCTCCTCCACGGCCGACGGCCGCAGGCGGGTGGCCAGCTCGCGCAGGCCCGACGATGCGGCCGCGAGCGACCGGCGCATCTCGGCGATCCGCTCGCGCACCTCCCCCGGCCCCACGTCGTCCTCGAGGGCCCGCAGGTGCAGGGCGAGCGCGGTGAGCACCTGGCCGGACTCGTCGTGCAGCTCGCGGGCCACCCGGGCCCGCTCGGCCTCCTGGGCCTCGACGGTGCGCCGCAGGCCCTCGGCGGCGGCGGCCTCGACGGCCGCGGCGGCCTCGCGCCGGGCCGTCTCCTGAAGCTGCGCGCGCTCGCTGGCGACCCTGCGCGCGTTGGCCAGAGCCACCGCCACCTGGCTGGAGAAGGCCACCAGAAGCCGCCGCGCGCCCTCGTCGAACGGCTGCCAGCCCACCGCCACGAGCGCCCCGGCGGTCTCGCCGCCCACCTCCAGCGCGCAGGCCTCCACCGCGGGGGCGCCGAGCGACTCGCGCAGCGCCGCCGCCAGGCCCTCCATCTCCACCGGGCCCCGGCTCCCCTCCAGGCCCAGCGCGTCGACGCCGTGCGCGTAACGGAAGACCACCTCGTCGCCGTCGCGCACCGCCACGCCCACGGTCCCCGCGCCGGTGAGGTGCCGGGCCCGCCGGGCGACCAGCGGCAGGAGGGCGTCGACGTCCAGGGTCGTGAGCACCGCGCGCGCGACCTCCGTCACGCTCTCGATCTCGTCCGCGCGCCGTCGCTCGTTCTCGTAGCGGCGCACGTTGTCCACCGCCACGGCGGCCTGGGAGGCGAGCGTCATGGCGATCTGCTCGTCCTCCTCGGTGAACGAGCCGCTGCTCTTGTCGGTGAGGTAGAGGTTGCCGAAGACCTTCCCGCGGAGGGCCACCGGCACCCCGAGGAACGACCCCATCGGCGGATGGTTCGGCGGGAATCCCGAGGAGCGCGGATCGTCGGCGAGCCGCTCCAGCCGCAGCGGACGGGCGTCGCGGATCAACACGCCGAGGATCCCGCGCCCGCGGGGCAGGGGACCGATGGCCTCACGCTCCTCGTCCGTGAGGCCCGCCGTCACGAAGCGGGCGAGCTCCGTCCCGGTGGAGTCGAGCACCCCGAGCGCCGCGTACCGCGCGCCCAGGACCACGCGCGCGGACTGCACGATCCGCGACAGCAGGTCGTCCAGGGCGAGCTCGCGGCCGAGCGAGAGCCCCGCGTCCACGAGGCTCGCCATCCGCGCGCGGGCGTCCTCGGCGCGGGCCCGCGCGCCCTCCAGCCCCAGGCGGGACGCGAG
>JAXIPH010000143.1:0-10556 GCA_045403035.1 Thermoleophilia bacterium
AGCTGCGGGCCGAGCTCGAGGCCGCCGTCCAGGAGAAGCTGGGCTGACCGCCGTGGACGTCATCGCGCTCGACGAGCTCGCCGACGGCGAGCCGCACCTCGTGCTGGTCGACGACACGCCGGTCTGCGTCGTGAGCGTGGACGGCGAGGTCCTGGCGGTGCACGACATCTGCACCCATGCGCTCGAGTCGCTCTCGGGCGGCTGGGTCGAGGGCGAGCGCATCGAGTGCCCCCGCCACGGCGCCGCCTTCTCGCTGCGCTCCGGCGAGGCCCTCACCCCGCCCGCCATCCGGCCCCTTCCCACGTTCGCGGTGGAGGTCCGGGACGGCCGCGTCCTGATCGACCCCACCCCCAACCGTGTCCATCCGCTGATCCGCTGAGACGAGGAGTTTCGTGCCCGAACCCATCCTGAAGATCGAGGGCCTCGAGGTGGCCGTGGACGACACCCCCATCCTGAAGGGGGTCGACCTGTCCGTCCCCCAGGGCGAGGTCCACGCGCTGATGGGCCCGAACGGCTCCGGCAAGAGCACGCTCGCCTACGCCCTGGCCGGTCACCCGCGCTACGAGATCACCGCCGGCTCGGCCCGCTTCGACGGGCAGGAGATCTCCGAGATGGAGGCCGACGAGCGCGCCCGCCTGGGGCTGTTCCTGGCGATGCAGTACCCGGTCGAGGTGCCGGGCGTCTCCGTCATGAACTTCCTGCGCACGTCGATGAACGCGATCAGGGGCGAGGAGATCTCCCCGCGCGACTTCGTGAAGCTCTTCGACCGGAAGTCGAGGCTCCTCGGCTTCGATCGCGCGTTCGCCGACCGCTACCTCAACGAGGGCTTCTCCGGCGGTGAGAAGAAGCGTCACGAGATCCTGCAGATGGCGATGCTGGAGCCGCGCTTCGCGGTCCTCGACGAGACCGACTCCGGCCTCGACGTGGACGCGCTGAAGGTGGTCTCGGAGGGCGTGAACTCCATGCGCGGCCCGGGGCTCGGCGTGCTCCTCATCACCCACTACACGCGGATCCTGCGCTACATCACGCCGGACGTGGTCCACGTCATGTTCGAGGGGCGCATCGTCCGGACGGGCGGCCCGGAGCTGGCCGACTACCTCGAGGAGCACGGCTACGTGGAGTTCGGCGCCGCCGAGGAGGCCGCCGCCCCGGCCGGCTGAGCCCATGGGGACGTCCGCCGCCATCGACGTCGCGGCCCTCCGGGCCGACTTCCCGATCCTGTCGCGGCGGGTCAACGGCGCGCCGCTTGTGTACCTCGACTCGGCCGCGACCTCGCAGAAGCCCGTGGCGGTCCTGGACGCGATGGACGCCTACTATCGCGAGACCAACGCCAACGTGCACCGGGGCGTCTACACGCTCGCCGCGGACGCCACCGACCGCTTCGAGGCCGGGCGCGACTCGGTGGCGCGGCTGGTGAACGCGCCGCGGGACTGCACGGTCTTCGCCAAGAACGCCAGCGAGGCGATCAACCTGGTCGCCTGGGCGTGGGGCGTCCGCGAGCTGACCGCCGGCGACGAGATCCTCGTCACCGAGATGGAGCACCACTCCAACATCGTCCCGTGGCAGATCGTGGCCGAGATCACGGGCGCCACGGTCCGGTTCGTCCCGGTCACCCCAGAGGGCGAGCTCGACATGGGGGCGCTGCAGGACATGCTCTCGGAGCGCACCCGGATGGTCGCCGTCGTCCACGCCAGCAACGTCCTGGGGACGATCAACCCGGTCGCCGAGATCGCCCACCTCGCCCACGAGCAGGGGGCCCTGGTCCTGGTGGACGGGTCACAGAGCGTGCCCCACATGCGGGTCGACTTCGTGGCCCTCGGCTGCGACTTCCTCGCCTTCACCGGGCACAAGATGCTGGGCCCGACCGGCATCGGGGTGCTCGTGGGCCGGCGGGCGCTGCTGGAGTCGATGGGGCCGTTCCACGGCGGCGGCGAGATGATCTCCGACGTCACGCGCGAGGGGTCCACCTGGAACGAGATCCCGTGGAAGTTCGAGGCCGGCACCCCGCCGATCGCCGAGGCCGTGGGCCTGGGCGCCGCCGCCGACTACCTGGCCGCGATCGGCCTCGATGCCGTGCGCGCCCACGAGGTCGATCTGGTCGATCACATGCTGGCGGCCCTCAGCGAGGTCGAGGGCATCACGATCTACGGCCCTCGCGACCCCGAGGCGCGCGGCGGCGCGGTCTCGTTCAGCCTGCCGGACCTGCACCCGCACGACATCGCGCAGCTCGTCGACCGCCAGGGCGTCTGCATCCGGGCCGGCCACCACTGCGCCAAGCCGCTGATGAGCGTGCTGGGCGTGGGCGCCACGGCCCGCGCGAGCGCCTACCTCTACAATTCGCACGACGAGATCGATGTGCTCGTGAGCGCCCTGGGCGCCGCGCGGGCCACCTTCGGCTAGAGGAGGACCGGGGAGAGCGATGGGCGGCCTGGACGACCTCTACCCGGAGCTGATCCTCGACCACTACCGGCGCAAGCGCGGGGAGGGAACCCTCGCCAACCCGTCGGTGGCCGTCGACCAGAACAACCCGCTCTGCGGGGACGAGGTGCATCTCGAGCTCGGCATCGAGGGCGACCGGCTGGTGGAGCTCGCCCACACCGGCGAGGGCTGCTCGATCTCCCAGGCATCGGTCTCGATGATGAGCGAGGCGATGTCGGGCCTGTCGATCGACGAGGCCCTCGACCTGGTGGAGCACTTCCGGCAGATGATGCACGGCGCCGAGCAGGGCGACGAGGATCGCCTCAAGGACGCCATCGCGCTCCAGGGCGTGGCCAAGTACCCGGTGCGCGTGAAGTGCGCCCTCCTGGGGTGGATGGCCGCGAAGGACGCGATCCAGACCTACCAACGCAACGGAGGCTGACCGTGGCGACCGAGGACGAGATCCGCACCGCGATGAAGACGGTCGAGGACCCCGAGCTCGGCGTGAACGTCGTCGACCTGGGGCTGCTCTACGGCGTGAGGGTCGACGACGCCGGCAACGTCATCCTGGACATGACGCTCACCTCGATGGGCTGTCCGCTCACCGAGCAGATCCTGGGCGACTCGCGGGCCGCGCTCGAGCCCCTGGACGGCGTGGCCAGCGTCGACGTGAACTGGGTCTGGGACCCGCCGTGGTCCCCCGACTCCATGACCGAGGAGGGGCGCTTCCTGATGAAGGTGATGGGGTATGGCTGAGTCCCCCGCCTCGCCCGTCGCCGAGCTCCCGCTCACCCTCGAGGAGAAGAAGGCGGCGGCGCGCGCGCGCGCCAAGGCCGCCCGCCAGGCCGAGCAGGGGGGCCAGGCGTTCGTCACGATCTCGCCCGCGGCGGCGGACTACATCCGTGCCGCGGCGGCCGAGCAGGGGCGCCCCGAGGGCGTGCGGCTGCGCATCCTGGCGGGGGGCTGCTCGGGGCTGGAGTACAAGCTCGACCTGCTCGCCCCGGACGAGGCCGCGGGCGCGGCCGACCGCTCGGTGGAGTCCAACGGCGTCATCATGCTGATGGACCTGAAGAGCGCCATCCACGTGACCGGGTCGGTCATCGACTACGAGGACGGGCTGCTGCGGCGCGGGTTCCGGATCAACAACCCGAACGCCACCTCGACCTGCTCCTGCGGGGATAGCTTCGGAGCGTAAAGCCGTGGCGGCCGGCCGGCTGTCGCCGCCCGTGCCGGCCGCCCAGGCATGCGGGCCACCGGCTTCGCCGGGGCGGGGCCCGCCCTCAGCGCAGGAAGCTGAGCAGCTCGCTCGCCAGCGCGGCGGGGGCGTCCAGCATCGGGGAGTGGCCGGCGTCGATGACGCGCAGGGAGGCGTTGGGAAGCACCTGAAGGAGCTCCCGGGCTCCCTCGAGGGGCACCAACCGGTCCTCGCGTCCCCAGACCAGCAGCGTCTGGGCGCGGACCTCTGCGAGGCCGATCATGTGGTCGGTGTGGAGCATCTCCTCGGCAGCGCGCCAGATCGCCAGCGGTGAGCGCCCGATGCCGCCCAGGGTGACCCGGGCGAGCGCTCCCATGGGGAGCCCGGCGGCGGTGCGGGCGAGGGGGATGGCGTGGTGGCGGAACGCCGGGCCGGCGGTGCGGACCGGGGGTGCGATCAGCACCAGGCGCTCGACGATCTCGGGTGCGTCCGCCGCGATGCGGAGGCACACGAGCGCGCCGAGCGAGTGCCCCACCAGGCTCGCGCGCCCGAGGTCCAACCGCTCGAGCAGCCGCGCCAGCACCGCGGATCCCTCCCGGAGCCGGAAGGGCGCGCCGCCCGGCGCCAGCTCGAACCCGGGCAGGTCGGGGACGATCACCCGGTGGTTGCGCGCGAGGGCGGGAACGACGTCGCGCCACCAGCCGGGCGAGCAGCCGAGGCCGTGCACCAGCATGACCGGGGGCCCGTCGCCGCTGTCGCGGTAGCGGACCAGGTGCCCGCGCACCCGCAGAGAGCGGGCCCCGCCATTCAGGAGAGGGCGGACGGCGTGGGTGCCTGCGATCGCGCCCTGCCCCCCGCCCACCCAGGCGCCGCCGCCGTCACGGGGGCGACCGGGCGCCTCCCGGACGTCATTTCGGGAACCCATCGGCCGGGGATGCTACGAGACGGGGCGCCGATCCTCAGGACGCGGGGCTGGCCAGCCCGTCGTCCGGGGCGGGATCGCCGTCGATCTCCGGGGTGATGTCGACCAGCACCGCGCCGACCGCCGGGGCGGGGGACGGGGAGACCGCGGCCTGGCGGAAGGCCGGCGGGATGTCGGTCCCGCGCTGCCAGGCCAGCAGGTACGGGTACGGATCGACGCTGTCGCCTCCGCCCGGATGTACCTCGAAGTGCAGGTGCGGTGGTGTCGTGATGGCGTCCCCGGTGTTCCCCACGAAGGCGATCACCTGGCCCGCGCGCACCCGCGCGCCCTCGAGCGCCGCCGGGGCGTACGCGGAGAGGTGGGCGTAGTAGAACGAGTTGCCGGCCTCGTCGGTGAGCCAGAGCCGGTTCCCGCCGAGCGTGTTGACGCCGACGTGCGAGAGCCGCCCGTCGGCCACCGCCAGCACCGGCGTCCCGGTGGGCGCGAAGAGGTCGTTCCCCTGATGCCAGCCGGTGTCGGACCGCGGGGCGCCGTAGTCGTCCGTGAAGCTCACGTCGCCGAACACCGGGAAGACGTACCGGTCCCCCGCCGGAAGCGCCACCTCCGGAGCCGGCTTGCGGGGCAGGCCCAGGGGCGCCGGGGCGATCAGGGGCGCGGGAGCGGTCGTGGACGGCTCCGCGCCCCCCGGCGCGGCGTCCTCCGGGGGCGTGGCGGGCTCCCGCGGAGCGGGCTCCTCGCGAGGCGCCGCCTCGGGCTCCGAGGGGCCGGCCCCGGGGGTCGACAGGCTCAGATGGCCGATCACGAACGGCTGGCCGATGATGGCGGCGGCGGCCGGGTCGCTCACCTCCACGCGCAGGGCGTTGGCCTGCACGGACCCGTCGGCTCCGGTCACGTGCTCCATCAGGACCAGGGTGCCGATGCCCGCGACGTCCACGCGGCTCCCCAGGCCCACAGGGACCGCCTGGCCGTCCACCACCAACCCCGAGACCGCCGCCTCCGTGAGGCCGGCCTGCCCGGCCGAGGGGCCCGCGCCGGCGTGCGCGGACATGCGCAGCGAGTCGATCGAGACCCGCCCGTCGAGCAGGTTCAGGCCGGTGGCGGAGATGGTCCCGTCGGCGGTCGCCGAGGCTCCGGCGGCGCGCGCCGCGACCCGCACGTCCACCGCTGCCACGGAGCCCCCGCCGGCGGGACGCAGGCCGGAAACCCCCGAGGAACGGTCGATCGGACCCGTCGACGAGGCTGTCACACCCCCCTGGGTCCCCCCGGGCAGGAGGGCGGCGTATCCCTGGGCCTCGGCCGTAGGAGAAGGCGCCGCTGCCCCGAACACCATGGCGGCGGACGTCATCGCGACCGCGAGGGCGGCCAGGAGCGGGAGGAGGAGCCTCACGCGGACATCATTCCGGGCCGGGAGCCCCCCAGCAACGCTCCATTCGGGCTGTTTCATGGGCGATCCCGGCCATACCCGAGGTTTGCTTGCGTCCGAGGGGGTGGTGTAGCGTGCCCGGGTCGGTTGGAGGCCAATGCCCGGGCTTCCCCGAAGTCATGTCACCGCGCAGGAGCTTCGCTTTCTGAGACCCCCGCGCCACCTCATCGCCGTCGGTTTCGCCGCCATCTCCGTCGTTGCGCTGCTTGCGCTCGGCGCGGGGATCGCGACCACAGAGCCGGCAGCGGTCGAGGCGAAGCGTGCCGAGGTCGCCCGCATCCAATCGGAGCTGGCGTCGATCGACGCGCAGGTGGGCGCCGCGGCGGAGGCCTACAACGGGGCCGTCTACGAGCTGGGCCAGGTCCAGGACCGGATCGTCGAGAACCGGAAGTCGATCGCCGAGACCGAGCGGGGCCTGGTCACCACGCGCGAGATCCTGGCCGAGCGGCTGCGCAGCCTCTACATGACGCCCGAGCCGAGCCTGGCCGAGGTGCTGATCACCAGCGGCAGCATCAGCGCCGCCGCCGACAAGCTCGACCTGCTCGATCGCGTGGGCCAGCAGGACGCCCAGGTGGTGCAGGGCCTGCGCGACAACCGCCAGCGTCTCGGCGAGCTGCGCCAGCAACTGCTGGTCGACGAGGAGACCGCCGAGAACGCCGTCGCCGCCAAGCAGCAGCAGAAGGAGAAGGTCGAGGGGCTGCTCCGCCAGCGTCAGCAGGTCCTGGACGGCGTCAAGGGCGAGCTGGCCCAGCTGCTCCGGGCCGAGCAGGAGCGCCAGCGCCGTGAGGCCGCGGCGGCCGCCCTCGTCGCCCAGCAGCGCGAGGCCGCGGCCCTGGCAGCCTCGGGTGGCTCCGCGGGTTCCGCGCCGGCGGCGAGCGTCACCCCCTCCGCCCCGCTGCCCAGCGGCAGCGGCAACGCGGCCGCCGCGAGCGTGGCCATGCAGTACCTGGGCGTCCCGTACGTCTGGGGCGGCGCGAGCCCGTCGGGCTTCGACTGCAGCGGGCTCGCCTCGTACGCCTACGCCCAGATCGGCAAGAGCGTCCCGCACTTCACCGGCGCCATCTACAGCCAGTTCCCCCACGTCCCGCCCGGCCAGGAGCAGGTGGGTGACCTGGTCTTCTTCAACGGCCTCGGCCACATGGGGATCTACATCGGCGGCGGCCAGTTCGTTCACGCGCCCCACACGGGCGACGTGGTGAAGGTCAGCAACCTGGGCGACCGCGGCGACTACATCGGGGCCGTTCGACCCTAGGCGCCAGGGTGGGCCTGTCGCGGCGCGCCCGGCTGCAGGTGGTGGGCGCGGCGGCGCTCTTCTCGACCGGGGGCGTGGCGATCAAGGCCACCGGGTACCAGGGGATCCCGGGCGGCCTGGAGGTGGCGTCGCTGCGCTCGGGGGTGGCGGCGGGCGCCGTGGCGCTCGTGCTGCCCGCGGCGCGTCGCGGCTGGACCCTGCGCACCTGGGCCGTGGGCGCGGCTTACGCGGCCACCCTCGTGCTGTTCGTGCTCGCCAACAAGCAGACCACCTCGGCCAACGCGATCTTCCTGCAGAGCACGGCGCCGCTGTACGTGCTGCTGGCGGGGATCTTCATCCTGCGCGAGCGCGTGCGCAGCCCCGACGTGCTGGTGATGCTGGTCATCGCCGCGGGGCTCAGCCTGTTCGTCGCGAGCCCGGGAGAGGCCGTCACCACCGCCCCCGACCCGGGGATGGGGAACATCCTGGCGCTGGCCTCGGGGGTGT
The DNA here is from genome assembly GCA_045403035.1 of Thermoleophilia bacterium. GTDB lineage: Bacteria > Actinomycetota > Thermoleophilia > Miltoncostaeales > Miltoncostaeaceae > CAVXDY01. The sequence continues at coordinate 7,697 of JAXIPH010000143.1, forward strand.
CGTGGGCGGCAACCCTGCTGGGGCTGCGCGGCATGGGGCGCGGCGAGGGGGGGATCGGGGCGGCGGCGGGCGCCACCGTGGCCGGGAACCTGATCGCCTTCGTGATCTGCCTGCCCTTTGCGCTGCCACCGTCCGGCGACGGCGCCGACTGGGCCCTGGTGATCTACCTGGGCGTCGTGCAGATCGCCATCGCCTACCTGCTCCTGACGGCGGCGGTGCGCTACGTGTCCGCCTTCGAGGTGTCGCTGCTCCTGCTGGTGGAGCCCGCCCTGAACCCGGTGTGGTCGTGGCTCGTGCACGGTGAGGTGCCCGGCGGGCTCGCGATCCTGGGCGGGGGGCTCATCCTGGGGGCCACCGCGGTCAAGGTGTGGCTCGACTGGCGCCGGCCGCCCGAGGGGGTGCCCCCGCCCGCTCCGCCGCTCGCCGCCCCTCCGTGACGCCGCCCGCCCGCACGGCTACGGTGCCGGGGTGCTCCGCATCCGATGGATCGCCGCGGGCCTCGTACTGGCCGCGTTGGCGGCGGCCGTGCCGGGGGCGGCCGCCCCACGCGCCCCGCTGCCCGAGTTCCGCGCCGTGGTGCGCACGATCAGCCCCGGCGAGCGCCAGGCCATGACCCCCAGCGTGTGGCGGCGCGGCTGCCCGGTGGGGCTCGCGAGCCTGCGCCACGTGAGCCTGCCGTTCGTGGGCTTCGACGGTCGTGCGCACCGGGGAGCGCTGGTGGTGCACAACGGCGCCGCCGCCGACGTGGTGCAGGCCTTCCGCGACCTCTACGAGGCGCGCTTCCCCATCCGCCGCATGCGGCCCATCCAGGCCTACGGGGGGGACGACTTCGCCAGCATCGAGGCCGACAACACCTCGGCCTTCAACTGCCGCCCGATCGCCGGATCGAGCCGGTGGAGCGAGCACGCCTACGGGCGGGCGATCGACATCAACCCGATCGAGAACCCGTACGTGTCGGGCGGCCGCACCTCCCACCCCGCCAGCGTCCCCTACCTGCGGCGCTCGCCCTACCGCGCGGGCATGGCCGTGGAGGGCGGGGCCCTGGTGGCGGCCTTCGACCGGGCCGGGTGGGGCTGGGGCGGCCGCTGGAGCGGGGACAGGGACTTTCAGCACTTCTCCGTCAGCGGCTCCTGACCACGGATGCCGATCGCGCCGCTGCGCGTCGAGCCGTCGGCGGCCTCCCTGGCGGCCGGGCTCGAGCGGATCCGAGGTGAGCTGGAGATCCCGGGCGCCTTCCCTCCCGCGGTGGAGGAGGAGGCGCGGGAGGCGGCGCGGCGCGGTCCGCCCGCGGATCCCGGCCGGCGCGACCGGACCGGGCTGAGGCTGGTCACGATCGACCCGCCGGGGTCGCGCGACCTGGACCAGGCACTCCTGATCGAGCGGCGCGGCGACGGCCACCGGGTGCGATACGCGATCGCCGACGTCGCCGCGCTGGTGCCGGCAGGCGGCGCGGTCGACCGCGAGGCGCGCGCCCGGGGCGTCACCCTCTACCTTCCGGACCGTAGGACGCCGCTGCATCCCGACGTCCTGGGCGAGGGCGCGGCCAGCCTGCTGCCGGGCCAGGACCGCCCGGCGCTGCTCTGGACCATCGACCTCGACGCCTCCGGGGAGGCCGCGGGCGTGGAGCTCGAGCGTGCGACGGTGCGCAGCCGCGCCGCCCTCGCCTATGAGGAGGTGCAGGAGCGGATCGACGCCGGCACCGCGGACGAATCGCTCGCTCTCCTGCGCGAGGTGGGCGAGCGGCGCCTTCAGCAGGAGGCGGCGCGGGGCGGAGTGAGCCTGAGCGTTCCGGCCCAGGAGATCGAGCACACCGGCTCCGAGTACCGCCTGCGCTACGAGACCCCGCTGCCCGTGGAGCGGTGGAACGCGCAGGTGTCGCTGCTGACGGGCATCTGCGCGGCGCGGATCATGCTCGACGGGGGCGCGGGGCTGTTCCGCGTACTCGCCCCGGCCGAGGAGTCCGCCGTCGCCGGCCTGAGGCGCAGCGCCGCCGCGCTCGGCGTGCCGTGGGAGCCGGGGCGGTCCTACCCCGAGGTCGTGCGCGCCCTCGACCCGGCGGACCCGCGCCATGCGGCCTTCGCCGTACGGGCGTCGCGGCTGTTCCGGGGAGCGGGCTATGTGGCCTGGACGCCCGCGGCGGGCGATCCGCCCCCACCCCACGCGGCGATCGCCGCCCCCTACGCCCACGTGACCGCGCCCCTGCGGAGGATGGCCGACCGCGTGGCAAACGAGGTCGTGCTCGCGCTCTCCCGGGGCGAAGACCCGCCCGCGTGGGCGATCGAGGCGCTGCCGGAGATGCCGGAGGTCATGAGCCGGGCGGGGGCCCGCGAGCGGGCCGCCGAGCGCCTGGCGCTCGACTACCTGGAGAGCATCCTGCTCGCCGGCCGGGTCGGGGAGGTCTTCGACGCGACCGTGGTGGACGTGCGCGACGACCGCCCGATGGTGCAGATCGCCCAGCCGGCGGTGATCGCGGCGCTGGACGCACGCGGTCCGGCGCCGGGGGAGGAGCTGCGGGTGCGCCTGACCGAGGCCGATCCCGAGGCCCGGCGAGTGGTGTTCACCCGGGCCTGAGGTTGTGGCGACGAGCCTCCGCCTCTATCGCGCGCGGCCGCAGCGCCCAGCTGCGGCCCTCGCGGCTGCAGGGCGAGGCGCTCAAGGGGGCCGCCGACTGGCTGGCGGGCTACCGGCGCTTCTGGGAGGAGAGCTTCGACCGCCTCGACGAGTACCTCCGCGAGCTGCAGGCGACGGAGGCGAAACCCCGAGCACCGAAGGAGAGAGCACATGGCCGCAGGAAGCGTTGACGCGCGCGGCGGGACCGCCGCGTCGGACCGGGAGATCGTCGCGACGCGCGAATTCGACG
>JAXIPH010000124.1:0-8832 GCA_045403035.1 Thermoleophilia bacterium
AACACGCTCGCCGCCGCCCGCCGGCGCGCCGGCGACACCACCGACACGGGGGACGAGTGAACAGATGAAGATCGCCATCTTCGGCTGCACCGGCGACCTGGGCCTCGGCCTTGCCGTCAACTTCGCGGCCGCGGGCCACGAGATCATCGTGGGCTCGCGCAGCCAGGAGCGGGCCGACCAGGCCGCCGCGACGCTGGCCGAGGCCCTCCCCGAGGGCACCTTCACGCCGCGCGAGAACGTCGAGGCGGCGGCGGCCGGCGACCTGGCCGTGGTGTCGATCCCGTGGGAGGGGATCGAGACGACCATCCCGCCGATGGCCGATGCTCTGGCCGGGAAGGTGGTGGTCTCGGTGGTGAACGCCGTGCGCTTCGGCAAGAGCGGCGCGATCGCCGAGCAGGACCTCGCGGGCGGCTCGTGCGGCCACCGGATCCAGGAGCTGGCGCCCGAGGCGAAGGTCGTGGTGGCCTTCAACAACCTCCCGGCCGCCGGCCTGCGGGCCCGCCACCACCTGAACGCCGACGTCCTGGTGTGCGGCAAGAGCAAGGCGGCCCGCGACGAGGTCATCGAGCTGACCAGGGCGATCCCGGGCACGCGCGGAATCGACGCCGGGCCCCTCGCCAACGCCCTCATCATCGAGGGGATGACGGCGATCATCATCAACCTGAACAAGCGCTACGGCGGCGAGGCGAGCCTCTCGGTCTCGGGCCTGGAGAACGCCCCGCCGCGCCCGGAGTAGGGAACGAGCCGGGCGGCACGAGCAAGCCTTGCGGGGCTCCGGCCCTCGGCCGGGGCGCGCCCCGCCAGGCGGCGGGACCACAAGCCTGGCGGGGCTCCGGCCTTCCGCCGGGGCGCGCCCCTCCAGGCGGAGCTACCCGGATGTCGTCGAGTCGAGGATCGCCCGCACGCGCGTGATGGCCTGGCGGGCGCGGGTGAGATCGCGCCGCAGGCCACGGTTGTCGGCCTCCAACGCGGTGATGCGGCCCTGCGCGTCCTTCAGCGCCCGCTCCAGCTCGGCCAGGCGCGGGTCGGGCGGGGCGGTCGCCGTGCCCCCCTCGCCACGGCCGCCGCCGCCGCGCGCGATCCAGCGCGAGAACCCGGCGGCGACGTCGGCCGCGCTCTCGTCGTCCTCGCCGAAGCGGCGCGCGGCCTGCTCCACGGTCGCGCCGGCCTCCACCAGGGGGAGCATCTCGTCGAAGAGCGCGGGGGCGTCGGAGTGGACTCCCGTGCGGCCCGACCGCCGCCCGGCGGGCCTTCCGGCACGCGGGGCCGGCGTCGCGCGCGCGCGGCGGGCTCCGGAGTAGTAGGCCGACGACACCGCCGACGGGGAGCGGCTGGTCCGGGCGGCCACGCGCCGGATGGCCTCGGCGCGGCTCACGCCCTCGTCCACGCACACCGCCTGAACCTGGGCGAACACCTGGTCTGCGACGCTGCTGGCCATCGCGGGCACCCCTCCCCGTACGTGGGCCGTAACGCTACCTCCGCCTCACCAGCCGCGCCAGACGGTGCTCCGGCGAACCTCCTCACCGGTGTCCGGGGGCGGGGCGGGAGGCGCATCGGGCCACCCGAGATAGACGAAGCCCACCACCGCGTCGTGGGGCCCCAGGCCGAGGGCCTCGTGCACCTCGGGCTCGTCGACCATCGTCCCGGTGCGCCACATGGCACCCAGGCCGCGCGCCTGGGCGGCGATGAGGAGGTTCTCGATGGCGGCCGCCACGGTGTCGCGATCCTCCCGCGCCTGCACCGGATCCTCGCCCGTCACCACACAGCAGGCGACCACGACGGGAGCGCGCTCCAGCCGCCCCGTCTCCTTGGCGACCCCGTCCGGCGGCAGGTCGCCGCGAAGGCGCGTCACCGCCCGCAGGTGCGCCTCGCCCACCTCGCGCCGCGCCGCGCCGGCCAGGACGACGAACCGCCACGGGCCCGTGAGGTGGTGGTTCGGGGCGCGGACGGCCGCGCCGATCGCCTCCTCCACCCGCTCGCGGGGCACGGGGTCGGGCCGGACCCTGGTCGCGCTGCGGCGCGAGCGGATCGCGTCGATCACGAGGTCCCCATGGTCGCTCACGCGTAGCCCAGGTCCTCGAGACGCTCCTCGTCCAGCCCCAGGTGATGTCCCAGCTCGTGGAGCACGGTGACGCGGACCTGCTCGACGAGCTCGGCCTCGGTCCGGCAGTGGTCCACGAGCGGATGGACGTAGATCGCGATTCGGGGGGGGAGGACGCCGGAGGGCAACGGGCCCTCGGGTCGCGGCACGCCGACGTACAGGCCGTAGAGCGGCGGTCCTGGGCGGCTCGAGTGCTCCTCGACGACCACGGCGACCTCGTCGAGAGCCGAGGCGAACGGCTCGGGGATCGCATCGATCGCCTCAACCACGAGGCTCTCGAAGCGATCCCGGCTGACCTCGATCACGTTCCGATGGTACGTGACCAGCCGTTCGGACGGTCCTCGCGGCCCCCCGAACGGTGGTTCCCCACGGCCGCCGCGGGCGCTTTCCTGGGCCGACACGGACGGATCCGAGGGGGAGCACCATGAGCGGACGGGGCAGAGCGGGTGTGATTGTGGCGGTGGCGTGCGCCATGATCCTGGGCGCCGGTACGCCCTCGGTGGTCGCCGCCGAGCCGGCGCCCGTGGCCCTGTCCCGGGCCCTCGACATGCTGCAGGACGGCACGGCCTCCTCGGCACGGGTGACCAGCCGCGACACGGGCCTCGAGCTCGTCCTGACCACCGACGGCCGGAAGCGCAGCACGCTCCTGCCCGCCGACCTGCTGCCGCGGGCGGTCGCGGCCGCCCGGGCGGGCGATGTGCCCCTCAGCGTCGCCTCCCCCAAGCGGACCGCGCCGGCCGCGGCGGCGCAACCACCGGCCGGAGGCGGCCTGGACATCAGCGGCTTCGTGCAGACCTGGGCGCCGCTGGCGCTGCTGCTCGGCCTGGTGGCCGTCTCGGCCCTCGCGCTCCGCGCGGTGAGCGGCTCGCGCTTCAAGCAGCAGGTGCGCCCGGTCGAGTCGGACAGCACCTTCGCCGACGTGGCGGGGATCGACGAGATCCGGAACGAGGTCTCGGAGATCGCTGACGTCCTGCGGGAGCCCGAGCGCTACAAGCGCGTGGGCGCCGCCCTGCCGCGCGGCATCATCCTCCACGGGCCCCCGGGCACGGGGAAGACCCTCCTCGCACGGGCGGTGGCCGGCGAGGCGAAGGTCCCCTTCTTCAGCGCGTCGGGCTCGGATTTCGTGGAGATGTACGCCGGGCTCGGCTCACGGCGCGTGCGGGCGCTCTTCGCCGCCGCCCGCAAGGCCGCGCCGGCCGTCGTCTACATCGACGAGATCGACGCCGTGGGCGGGCGCCGCACGGGCCACGCCTCGTCGGGGGAGCGCGAGCAGACCCTCGACCAGCTCCTGTCCGAGATGGACGGATTCCGGAACGACCCCGACCGGCCGGTCGTGGTCCTGGCCTCGACCAACCGGATCGACGACCTCGATCCGGCCCTCGTCCGTGCCGGCCGCTTCGACCGCAGGATCGCCATCGGGCTTCCTGGCCGGGCGGCGCGCCGCGCAATCCTCGACGTGCACATGCGCGGACGCCCGCTCGCACCGGGCACCAACTCGGCCGCCGTGGCGTCGTTCACGGTGGGCATGGCGGGCGCCGACCTGGCGGCGCTCTGCAACGAGGCCTCCTTCGAGGCCGCCCGGGCCGGCGAGGACTCACTGTCGATGCCCCATTTCCGCAAGGCCTTGATGCGGATCACCGCCGGGCCCGAGCGGCGCGGGCGGATCCTCTCCGACGAGGAGCGCCTCGTCGTGGCCTACCACGAGATGGGCCACGCCCTCGTGGGACACCTCTCGCCCCACTGCGACCCGGTGGAGCGCGTGACGGTCATCCCGCAGGGCGCGGCGCTCGGCGTGACGATCTCGCTCCCCACCGAGGACCGCTTCCTGGCCACCCGGCGGGAGTGCCTGGAGCGGCTGGGCCTGCTGATGGCCGGCCGCGCCTCCGAGGAGCTGGTGTTCGGCGAGTTCACGAGCGGCGCGGCCGACGACCTCCAGCGCGCGGCCACGCTGGCCCGGGGGATGGCCGGCGACCTGGTGATGGCCGCGGAGACGACCACCGCGAGCCTCGCGTCGGAGCTCCCCGGGGCGTCCGACGGCGAGGGGTCCGATCGCGCCGAGTCGCTCGCGCGGGTCCTGCTGCAGCAGGCCTTCCAGTCGGCCACGGCGATCCTGCAGGCCCACCGGCACCTGCTGGAGGCGGGCGTGGAGCGGCTGCTGGAGGCCGAGGAGCTGGAGCGCGACGAGCTGGGGGAGATCTTCGGCCCCCGCCCCGAGGCGCGGCGCCTGGCGCCCCAGGGGAGCGGCGCGTCAGCCGGGCGGCTCGGGTAGGAAGCGCTCGGTGACCGCCTGGGAGACGTCCAGGGGCTTCGTGAGAAGCCCGGTGGCGCGCATCCAGTCGGCCATCGCCGTCCACTCGGCCGGATCGAGGCCGAGCGTGGGCCCGTCGGGCGGCGAGAAGAGGTCGGCGGTCAGGCGCACCTGCTCGTCGACCGTCGCCTCGTCGAGGTCCTTGTTGGCCTCCAGCAGGTGCGCGGTGGCGCCGCTCTGGTCGGTGGCCGCCCAGTCCTGCCCCTTGCGCAGCGCGCGCAGGAACGACCGCACCAGCTCGGGATCGTCGCGGGCCACCTCGTCGCTGGTGACGACGACCAGCTCGTCGTAGTCCGGGACGCCGTTCTGCTCCAGCCGGAAGGAGTCCACGGGGATCCCCTGGCGCTCGAGCTGGACGCCCTCGATGTTCCAGTAGGCGCCGATGACGGCGTCGACCTTCCCCGCCGCCAGGGAGGGGGCCAGGTTGAAACCGACGTTCCGCACCTGCACCTTCGCCGGGTCGCCCCCGTCCGAGCGCACGACCGCGTCCAGGAGCGGCCGGTCCGTGGGGAGCCCGGTGGCGCCCACGGTCCTGCCCTCCAGCTCGCGGGGGCGCGCGATGCCGCGATCGCGCCTGACGATGACCGCGTTCAGGGGGTGGGTCACGATCGCCCCGATCGCGACCACCGGGACCCCCTGCGACCGCGCGAGCAGCACCTCGGGCTCGTAGGACACGGCGAAGGGCGCCCGCCCCGCTCCCACCTGCTTCAAGGACGCGGCCGGATCGCTGGGCACGGTCGGTGTCACGTCGAGGCCCTCGTCGGCGAAGTAGCCCTCGCCCAGGGCACCGTAGATCCCGGCGTGGTCGGCGTTCGGAAACCAGTCGAGGATGAGGTTGACCTTCTTCGCATCCGCGGCGGGCTCATCCGGGTCGTCCCCGCACGCGGCGACCCCCGCCGCGAGGGCCAGCACGACGCACAGGAGCAGGAACGGACGGCGGATCATCTTCGTCTCCAGGACGGGCGGGCGGGATGGTGGCGGTGGGGGAGGGCCAGGCGCTCCAGGACGCAGACGGCGCCGAAGAAGGCGAGGCCGATGAGCGCGAGCAGGACGATCGCCGCGAAGCTGCGGGCCGTCTGGAACTCGGCCGTGGAGAACTCCGAGAGGTAGCCCAGGCCGCGGTCGGCGCCGACGTACTCGGCCACCACGGCGCCCGTGACCGAGAAGACGGCGGCCATCTTGAGGCCGGAGAAGAGCGTGGGCAGCGCCGCGGGGAACGTCACCCGCCAGAAGGTCCAGACCCGCCCCGACCCCAGGGTGCGCACGGCGCGGGCCATGGCGGGATCGACGCCGCGCAGGCCGTCGACGCCCGTCACCACGACCGGGAAGAACGCGATCACGAAGGCCACCATCACCTGGGCGGTCCCGTAGTCGAGCCAGATGGCGACGAGCGGCGCGATGGCCAGGATCGGGATCGCCTGGCTGGCCACGAGCCAGGGGTACACGGCCACCTCCATCGAGCGCAGCGACGCGATCCCCACGGCCAGGGCAATGCCCACGACGGCGGCGAGCGCGAGGCCGATTCCGGCCTCGGTGATCGTGGCCTGGGCGTGGAACCACAGCCGGTCGCGGTCGGTCCAGAGCGTCTCCGCGACGGTGCCGGGGGAGGGGAGGAGCCACTCGCGCGGCCCGGCCAGCCACACGACGCCCTGCCAGACGGCCAGCCCGGCCAGCGGCAGCAGCAGGATCGGCAGGCGGCGCCACCAGCCGCGGCCGGACACCGTGGCGGGGGCGACGGCCGGCGCGGCCGCGGTGAGCCGGTCGACCGTGCTCACGCCAGCGCTCCCGCCGACCGCAGCCCGTCCAGAACGCGCCCGCGCAGCTCGCCGAACTCGGGCCGCGCCGTGTCCGCCAGGGTGCGGGGACGCGGCAGGTCGACCGCCACCTCGTCCACCACCCGCGCCGGGCGTGGGCCGCTCACCAGCACCCGGTCGGCGAGCAGGATGGCCTCCTCGATGTCGTGTGTCACGAGGAGCACGGTGGGGCGGGTCTCGCGCCAGGCGGCGGCGAGCGCGCCCTGCAGGTCGGCCCGCGTGAGGGCGTCGAGCGCCCCGAAGGGCTCGTCCAGCAGCCAGACCCGCCCGCCGCCCAGGAGCGTGCGCGCCAGCGCCGCCCGTTGGCGCATGCCTCCCGAGAGCGCGTGCGGGTAGTGCTCCTCGAACCCCGCGAGGCCCATCCGGGTCAGCGCCCGCCGGGCGGCGCGCTCGCGCTGGGCATCGGGCAGTCCGCCGAGGTCCGCCCCCAGGCGCACGTTGTCCCGCAGGGTCCGCCAGGGGAGCAGGGCGTCGCTCTGCGGCATCAGCGTGATCCGCCCGAGCCGCGCCGGGTCGGGGAGCCCGTCCACCAGCACCTCGCCGGAGTCGGGCTCGCGCAGCCCCGCGAGAATCGACAAGAGGGTGCTCTTGCCGCACCCCGAGGGCCCGACCAGGGCCACGAGCTCGCCCGGCGCCAGGGAGACGTCGACGCCGTCCAGCACCGGGCGCCCGCCCAGGTCGAGTCGCAGGTCGCGGCAGGCGAGGGTCGGGCCGGCGGGCTCAGGCCTCTCCATGGTGCTCCCATCCCAGCCGGGGCAGCGGGACGCTCCGGCCCGCGCCATCGATGGCCACGACCTCGGCATCGCCCTCCTCCAGCCGGCCCACGGCGGTGAGCGGGACGTCGAGCCTCGGGCGGAGCGCCTCGATCAGGCCGGCCGGCGCGGCGGCGAGCAGCTCGTAGTCCTCCCCGCCGGTGGCGCCGAGGATCCGCGGGTCCTCACCGCGGGCGGCGGCCACCGCGTCCACCCCCGGCGCAAGCGGCACCGCGTCGAGGTCGATCCGAGCCCGCAGGCCGCTCGCCCGGGCCAGGCGCAGGGCGTCGAGAGCGAGGCCGTCGGAGAGGTCGAGCATGGCGCGGACGCCGCCCTCGGCCAGCGCGCGGCCGGCCCCGATCCTCGGCTGGGGCGCGCGGTGCGCCGCCCGCAGGGACGCGGCGGCCTCGACCCCGTCCGCGAGGCCCGGATCCTCCAGGATGGCCAGCCCGGCCGCGGCGGCGCCGAGGCGCCCCGTGACGCACAGCAGGTCCCCCGCCCGGCCCCCCGACCTCCCCACCGGCGCCACCCCGGGCCACGCCCGCCCGACCGCCGTCACGGCCAGCACCAGGACGGGCGCGGCGGTGACGTCCCCGCCCGCCACGGTGACCCCGAAGCCCTTCGCCAGCCGCTCGATGCCCTCGTAGAGGTGGTCCACGTCGCCCGTGCCCACGTCGTCCGGCAGCCCGAGGCCCACCAGGGCGGCCACCGGCTCGGCGCCCATCGCGGCCAGGTCCGACAGGTTGACCGCCAGGGCCTTGTGCCCCAGGTCCCGCAGGCCGGTCGTGGAGCGCCGGAAGTGGACGCCCTCCACCAGCATGTCGTGGCTGACGACCGCGCTGCCGCCGATGGCGATGACTGCGCCGTCGTCCCCGATCCCCAGCTCGGTGCCGGGGCGGGTGGTCGAGCGCGCCGTGATGCGCTCGATGAGCGCCAGCTCGGAGATTCGGGAGATGCGTCTTCCTTCGCTGGAATTACCCAGATCAGGTTCAAGGGTCGAGGCAGGTGTGCCTCCTCTCAGCCGCCCCATGGCAGCTCCCCTGGACTGACGGGAGACTACCACGCGTCCCTCGCATCGACCGGCACGCGCCCATCAGGTCGACCGGCCCGTCGGCCGATAGACACCCCACGGCACGCGATGGGGGGGACTGTGGTGGGGCGGGAGCTGTTGGTGGTGTCCCTCGGCCCGGGGCGCTACGGATTGCCCATGGAGTGCGTGGACCAGATCCTCGAGTACCAGGAGCCGCTCCCGCCGACGGGAGCGGCCGGGGGCTCCGAGGGCGTGGTCGACGCCCGCGGGCACGTCGTCCCCCTGGTGCGGCTGAGCCACCGGCTGGGGGTGGCGTCGTGCCCCGCCGCCGCGCCGGCGATCGTCGTGGTCCGGCTGCCCGAGAGGCGGGTCGCGGTGCTGGTGGACGACGTGCACGAGGTGATCCTGGTGGGGTTCGAGCGCTGCGAGAGGCCGCCCCCGGGCACCGACCACCTCGACGCGGTGGTCCGGCTCGACGAGCGCCTGCTGATGATCCTCGACCTCCCGGCGCTGCTCGGGATTCAGCCGGCGCGGGCCGATCGGGCTGCCCCCGCCGTTCACGCAGACAGCACCGGCCTGTAACGCCCGCGGGGACGGGGGTTGCCACGCTGGGCGTGACGGTTGAGCCCCCGGGGCTCTCCGCGCAGGGTGCGGCGACGCCCGGGCGACCAAGGAGCCCGCCACGTGTCCCTGATCCAGACCCGCACGCGCGAGACGCGCATCGACCTGCACCTGCACTCGCGGGCGTCCACCGATACCGGAAGCTGGTTCCTGAACCGGGCCGTGCTGCCCGAGTCCTACACCGAGCCCGCCGCCGCCTACGCCGC
>JAXIPH010000224.1:0-9037 GCA_045403035.1 Thermoleophilia bacterium
CACCCCGGCGGCGGCGGCGGCGCCCGGGCCTCCGCCTCCGGGAATGGTGATCGACGACGTGCCCACGCGCGTCTGGCCGGCGATGGTCGCCGTCAGGGTGACCGGATAGGTCCCCGGGGCCGTGCCGGCCGGCACCGGCACGGAGACCAGCACCGGAGTCGTGCTGTTGGCGGTCGGCGTGAGCGTTGCCGGGGAGACCACCGGCGTCGCGCCGGGAATGGTCGTCGTGGCGCTGAGGCCGAAGATCACGCTGGACGACTGTGAGCCGGCGAACTGGAGCGTGAACGGCACCGCCGCGATCCCGCCCGGGGCCGCCGCGACCCCGCCCCCGCCCCCGGCCCGCACGGCGATGTCCCGAGTCGACTGGCTGATGGAGCTCCCGATGCTGGCCGGCACCGGGGAGTCGATGCAGACCGTCTGGCCGTCGGAGCCCGTCGAGTTGAAGGTCGTCGCGCTGTTGCCGCACGCGATCGGCGCGGTGATGGGGTGGGTCGCGTCGATGAACCTCGTGCCGGCGACGACCTGGTACTGGAGCGGTCCGGTGAACGGCGTGCCCGAGGGCGCCGGTGGGAGCCCAAAGCTCGTGATGATGGCGGCGCTCGGGGGACTCGAGGCGAAGAGCCAGGTCAAGAGGGTCGAGCTGTACCCGAACCACTGGGTGCCGGCCGGCGCGGGCACGAGGCGCTGCAGCTCGGCGGTGTACGACGCGTTGGGCGTGAACAGCGGCCCGAGGCCATCGTCGTCGAAGAACCGCAAGGTGGCCGGTGGCGTCGCTCCCGCGGTCACGCGGTAGGCGACCAGGAGCTGGACGGTCTGGTTGTTGTTGCCCGCGTCCACACCGCTATTGCTCGGCGGGGTCGTGCAGTTCGTGGTGCCGGACGCGCAGATCGTCGCCGCGATCTGCACGTTGCCGATCGTGTTGAGCTGGCTCGAGTTCACGTTCTTGACCAGCACGCACCCCGAGAGCGTGAGCGCGATGACCGCGGCGCCGAGAATCACGGCGAGCCAGCGGGCGGCCAGGCGACGTGCCAGGGGGTGGAGGGAGCGCAACACGGGGGGCGACAATACGTCAGCCCGGCCCTCCGTGAAAACCCCCAATTCCGAGAATTCCGGGCGGCCGTGTCACCGCAACAGACACGCCCCCCGGCGAAAGGGCCGGCATCCGCCCCCGACGCGTCAGCGGGGAGCGGCCGCCTCGAGCCGGTCGAGCGCCGTCCGCGCCGCCGCCACCACCTCGGCCACGTTCTCGCGGCTCAGGTTGGGGTGCATCGGCAGGGCGAGCGCCGTGCGGGCGCACTCCTCGGCGATCGGAAGGTCGCCCTCGCGGTAGCCGAGCCCGGCGAACACCGGCTGCAGGTGCATCGGGATCCCGTAGTAGACCGCGCAGCCGATGCCGGCCTCCGACAGCCCCTCGCGCAGCCCGTCGCGCTGAGGGTGCCGCGCCATGAAGAGGTGGTAGATGTGGCGCCCCCCCGGGGCGACCCCCGGCAGCTCCATCAGCTCGCCGAGCCCCTCCTCGGCATACCAGGAGGCGACCCGGGCGCGGCGGGCGTTCCAGTCGTCCAGGTGCGGATAGAAGACCCGGATGATCGCGGCCTGCAGGTCGTCGAGGCGCGAGTTGTAGCCCACCTCGTCGAAGACGACCTTGTCCTTCGAGCCGTGGAAGCGCAGGCGCTTCACCCGCTCCGCCAGCCCCTCGTCGCGGCACACCACCATGCCGCCGTCGCCCATCCCGGGGAAGTTCTTGGTGGGGAAGAAGCTGAACGTGGCCGCGTCGCCGAAGGTGGCGATCTCCCCGACGGCGGATCGGGCCCCGAATGCCTGGGCGCAGTCCTCCACCACCCGAAGGTCGTGCTCGCGCGCGAGGTCCATGATCGCCGGCATGTCGGCCGGGTGGCCGAAGATGTGGACCGGCAGGATCGCGCGTGTCGCCGGCCCGATGTGCGCCTCCACCGCAGCGGGGTCGAGGCAGTAGGTGACCGGGTCGATGTCGCAGAACACCGGCGTGGCACCCACGCGGGCGATGGCCTCGGCCGTGGCGTAGAAGGTGTACGGGGTGGTGATGACCTCGTCGCCCGGGCCGATGTCGAGGGCGTTGAGCGCGATCACGAGGGCGTCGGTGCCGTTGGCCACGCCGGCGCAGGGGCGTCCGCCCAGACGCTCGGACACGGTCGACTCCAGCGCCCGGCCCTCGGGGCCGAGGATGAAGCGCCCGCTGTCGAGCACCCCCGCCACGGCGGCGTCGATCTCGGAGCGGAGCGGCCCGTACTGAGCCGCGATGTCCATCAGGGGAACGGGCATCGGACGGCGCGGGACGCTATCACCCCGGCGAGGAGGACCGGCCGCCGGACGGGTGGCCGATGCGCGAGGGGTCCTCGTGGTCGTCCTCCGGGGCTGGCGGGGCGCCCGGCAGGCTGACCGTGATGGTCGTTCCGAACCCCTCACGGGAGGAAGCCGTGGCCCTGCCGGCGAAACGCTCGGAGATGTGCTTGACGATCGACAGCCCCAGCCCGGTGCCGCCGAGGCGCTTCGAGCGCGAGGGGTCGGCGCGATAGAAGCGCTCGAAGACGTGGTTGAGGTGGCGCTCGGGGATCCCGGCGCCGTCGTCGGCCACCGTCAGCACCACGCCGTCGGCCTCGAGGCGCACCGACGCGACGGCGCGGGCGCCGGGCCCCGCGTACTTGAGGGCGTTCTCCACCAGGTTGCGGACCACGGTGTGCGCCATCCGCTCGGTGAGCGGCGTCCAGGCCGGCCCCGGGAGCTCGACGACCAGAGTGACCCCGTACTCGGTCGCCATCGCCTCCAGCTCGTGCGCGACGGCCGAGACGGCCTGGGACAGGTCGCTGCTCGTGGTGGCGGGCAGCCCCTGCGTGGCCTCCAGCTCGGACAGGAACAGGATGTCCGAGATGAGCGCCTCCAGCCGGTGGGTCTCCCCCGAGGCGCGCGCGAGGAAGTCATGCCGCGTGCCCGGGTCCATCGTGGGGTCGCCCAGCGCCTCGAGCAGGCCGCGCAGCCCGGTGAGCGGCGTGCGCAGCTCGTGGGAGACGTTCGCGACGAACTGGGACCGCAGTTCCTGGTAGGCGACCGCCTCGCTCGCGTCGGCCAGGAAGACCAGGGCCTCGCGCACGTCGCCCACCTCGTAGGGCTCCACGGCGGCGCGATAGGTGCGCCGGCCGTCGGCGAAGAGCCTCACCTCGAAGCGCTGGCTCTCGAGGGTCGCGAGCGCCGTCTCCACCCGCTCCGCCAGCAGGTGCTCGCTGAAGGTCTCGAGCACGCTCATGCCGGGCGTGAGGAAGGGGAAGCTCTCGAGGGCGGCGATGTTCGAGTCCACCAGCCGCCCCTCGCGGTCGATGCGAAGGGCCACGAACGGCAGGTCCTGGAGGGCCGCGCGGCCGCGCCGCTCGGCGACGGCCGTGGCGGCCGCGGCCCGGGCGGCGTCCGCCCGCGCCCGCGCCTCCTGGGCACGCGCCCGCCGGACCGCGACGACCGCGGCCACGACGATGCCCACGGCGAACAGGCTGACCAGGGCGAGCGCGACGGTCACGCCGTCAGTCTCTCAAACCCGTCGCCCCGGGCTTCTTCGCGGGTCGCACCGACCGTGAAAGGGTGCCGGCGATGAGACCCCTCGCCATCTCGATCGGGCTGGCCGCGGCCGCGGCCCTCGCGTCGGCGGCGCCCGCCGGCGCCGCGCCGGTCGAGGCCCTGCCCCCGGCGAGCCCCCCGAAGGTCACCGAGATCGCGCCCGGGGTGGGCTACCAGCGGCTGGTCCAGGCCGGGGGCGAGGTGGTGCACGTCATCCGGGGCGCGCCGTCCCCCCGGGTGTCCCTGAGCCCCGCCCTCACCGCCGGCTCGCCCGTGCACCGCGCCGAGCTCACCGAGGCGATCGGCCAGCGGCTCCCCTCCGGTGCCATCGCCGGCATCAACGGCGACTTCTTCAACGTGAGCCAGAACTACCCGAGCGGCGTGCTGTTCATGGGCGGGGACCTCATCTCCGAGCCCCAGGCCAGCCGCTCGGCGCTCGTGCTGCTGCCCGGCGGCCTCATCGACGCCGTCCGGCTGGCGCTGGAGGGCCGGTTCCAGGCCGTCGATCCCACGAACCCGAAGCTGTTCGCCCTTCGCACGTTCAGCGGCATCAACCGTCCCGCCCAGCGCGGCAGCGAGACGATCCTCTATACGCCGGCCTACGCCCAGGCGGCGACCCCCACCGGGTCGCGCTACGAGGTGAAGGTGCTCCTCGACACCCCCGGCCCGCTCACGCCCAACGTGCCCCGCAGCGGCACGGTCGTGGCCGTGAAGAACGGCGGCGGCACGCTGATCGAGCCCGGTCACGTCGTGCTCACGGGGGTGGGGAGCGCCGGTCCGACACTGGTGTCGGAGTTCCCCCTCGGCCGCCGGGTGAACCTCTCCCCGGGGCTCTCCGCCCTGCCCGCAGGCGCGGTCGCGGCGCTCGGCGGCGGACCGCTGCTGGTGCGGGAGGGGCAGGCCGTGCCGACGTCCGGCGAGGGCTTCACGGGATCGCAGATGGGCAGCCGGACGTCGCGCTCGGCCGTGGGCCAGACCGCGGACGGCACCATCCTCCTGGTCACCGCCGAGGGCCCCTCCCAGGGGAGCCCCGGCCTCACGGTGGCCGAGCAGGCCTCGCTGCTCGCCGCGCTGGGGGCGCGGACGGCCGTGGCGATGGACGCGGGCGGCAGCGCCCAACTCGCGGTGGGCACCAGCCTCGCGATCCCGTGGTCGTCGCCGCGGAGCATCCCGGACGTGCTGCTCATGTACTACGACGGCGTCCGGCTCGAGCCACTCCCCTTCCGGCTCTCGGCGAACGCCGACCGCGTGGACGACGCGACGACCGTGGTGATGCGCACCCCTCGCGCCGGGGTCGCACGCCTCACCGTCGCGCGCCGCACCGGCCGCCCCGCCAAGCGGCTGTGGGAGGGCCGTCTGGGCCCGGGCTCCGTGCGGGTGCTGCTCGACCCCCGCAGGCTCCACCTCGCGGATGGCGTCTACACGGTCGTCTCCGGCTTCACCCCCGACGACGGCAGCGGCGCCACCGAGCAGCGCCGCCGCGTCATCCTCGACCGCACCCTCGGCAGCCTCTCGGCCCGCGCCGAGTCGCGGCGCGTGGGGCGCAAGGTGGTGGCGCGGCTCGACGTGGGCTTCGTGCTGGCCCACTCGGCACGGGTGTCGGCGCGCGTCGAGTCCACGTCGGGCCGGGTGCTTCACCGGCTGGCGGCCGGGAAGGTCATGCGGCCCGGGCGGCACCGCCTGACCTGGGGGCGCCGCAGCGGCGGGAAGGTGGTGTCCGGAGAGGTGCGCGTGATCGTCGAGGCCCGCGGGCGCCTGGGCACCTCGGGACTCGTGCGCGCCGTCACGCTGCGGCCGCCACCGAAGCCCGCAACCCCAGGCGGTGCCGCCCGCCCACCAGGCTGAGGGCGCCGAGCGCGACCAGGGCGGCGGCCACGGCCAGGCCCGCCCGGGACGAGTCGGCCGCGACCAGGGCGCCCGCGAGGGCCGATCCCGCCGCGGCCCCGACGCTGATGCCCGTGGTGAGCCAGGTGTAGGACTCGGTGAGCGTTCCCGCCCGGGCGAGATGCGGAACCATGCCGTAGAGGGTGGCGAAGGCCGGCGCGATGAAGCTGCCCGCCAGGACCAGCGCAAGCGCGAGAGCCCACGGCGAGGGCGCCGCCACGAGCACCGCGTCCGCCACCGCCGTGGCGACGAGCAGCGCGAGAACCCGCCGTGCCGGCTGCGAGGACGCGCCGGAGCGCGCGGCCACGAGCCCGCCCAGCAGGCTCCCGACCGCCCATGCGCCGAGCAGGGGCCCGGCGAGCCCGGACGAGCCCTCCTCCTCCGCGAACGCGGTCACGGCCAGCTCGATGGCGCCGAAGGAGGCGCCCATGAACGCCACGCCCAGGAGGAGCACGAGCAGCGCCGGGCTGGCCAGGGCGCCGGCGATGGACCGGTCGCTCGCGGGGCGCGCGGGGCGCCACCGGCGCGAGGAGGGCGTGGTCGCGAACGCCAGCGTCCCGCCGACGAGCAGCAGGGCGCAGGCCACCAGGCCGACGCCCGGTGAGGTCGCCACCGCCAGGCCTCCCACCAGGACCACCGGCCCGATCACGAACGTCAACTCCAGCGCGCTCGACTCCAGTGCAAACACCGCGTGGCGCGCGTCGTCGTCCGGCACCAACGTGGACCACAGCGCCCTCATGCACCCGCTGAGAGGCGGGTGGAGGAGCCCGGACAGGGCGGCCAGCGCCCCCACGACGGCGATGGGCGCCACGTCGGGCACGAGCGCGATCGCCGCGAGGGGCAGGGACGCGGCGACGGCGCAGCACACCAGCACCAGGCTCTGGCCGCGCCGGTCCACCATCCGGCCCACCAGCGGCGAGCCCACCGCCAGCGCGAGCGCGAATGCGGCGACCACCAGGCCGCCGTCGGCATAGCTGCCGCCCATCTCGCGCACGCGCAGGATCAGCAGCAGCCCGATCGCCGTATAGGGCAGGCGTCCGAACAGCGACGAGACGAGCGTGCGCGCCACGTCGGGCAGGCGCAGCACGGAGATGAGCGACGGTGCCGGGGCCACCCTCAGAGCGTGCCAGGCGCCGCGAGGGTCCGGGGCCCGGGAGCCCCGGGGTCGGTCAGTCCTCGGCCAGGGCCTCGATCTCGGCGTGCACCGCGCGCATCTCCGAGACGAGCCGATCGACCTCGGCGTCCAGGCCGGTCTCCCCCTCGCGCTGGCGGAAGACCACCTGGCCAAGATCCTCGGCCAGAGCGCTCAGGCGGCGCTTGAGGCTCAGCTCGTGCGCCTTGTCGCGGGCCTCAGCGGCACCCTTCTGAGCGGCGTCGCCCGCGCGCTTGGCAGCGTCTTTGGCCTTGTCGACCAGTCCCATGGCCTTCCTTTCCTCGAAGGGTCCCGATTCTAGATCCTGGCGCCGCGACCGCGCTCGTCGCGCCAGTGCATCACCGCGAGCACCGTGGCCACCAGGGAGAAGAGGATCGCGAGAAAGATCCCGAACTTCCGGCTGCCGGACTCGAGGAACACCATCAGGGTGACGATGAAGGTCACGCTCGTGAGGAAGGCCGCCCAGGCGGCGCCGTCGATCGCCGCCGGCACCTCGAAGTTGAGCGCGTCGGCCGCGAGCAGCGCGGCCGCCACCACGGCGAAGATCAGCAGGAACCACCACGACGGCACGATGTCCTGGCCGCTGACGTCCACCCCGAGCGCCCCGAACCACGGGAAGAACAGGCTGATGACGAACAGGATGTTCGCCGCCGCGGCGGCGAGCATCCGCTGCTCGCGGTTGAGCGTTCGGTTCACGTGAGCACTCCTCGTTGGTGCGGCACGGCGCCGCGGGGGACACAGGGGGGTTTCGCGGCGTCCGCACGGTACCCTCTCACCCGGACGTGTCCTGAACGACCGGCACCGGGGGGTTGTGGCCGGGGATCACGAGCGCCGGGCGCTCCGCGCGGATGGCGCGGAAGGCCGCGAGATGCTCGTCGCGGCGCGGATGGTCGCCGGGCAGCTCCATCCGCGCGAACCACGCCGGGTCGGGACCGGTGGTGTCGCCCACGATCGCCACGACCCCCTGGTCGGTGTCGACCAGGAACGCCACGTGACCGTCGGTGTGACCGGGGGTGTGGATGAAGCGCACCCCCGGGAGCACCGGCCCGGCGGCGCCGGAGAGGGTCCTCACGACGGCCCGGTCGCGGAAGCCACGGCCGGCCCGCGCGTGAGCGGTCTCGAGCTCCGCCTCGTGGACGTACAGCTCCACGTCGCCCAGCTGCGGGAGCGCCGAGACGTGGTCAGAGTGGAGGTGGGTGGCAAGGACGGTGTGGACGTCGCCGGGCCCCAGCCCGCGGGCCTCGAGCGCGCCGACCAGCATGTCCCCCTGGGTCATGTATCCCGGGTCGATCACCACCGGCGCCGGGCCGCCGGTGACCAGGACCGTGTTGGGCCAGGCGATCATCCCGTGCACCGCGTGCGGCAGGCCCCGGTAGGCGCCGAAGGTGCCCGCCGTCGAGGCGCCGCGCACCTCCAGCACCTCGCCGCCCATCAGCGCGAGGACGATCCGGTGCGTGGGCACCAGCACCTCGACCACAAGGGCTATCGGGCTGCCTCCGTGCGCGAGGAGTCTCCCGCGACGGTGCGGTCGTGCTCGTAGCAGGGCGCCTGGCGGAAGGGGGCAACCGGGTCCGCCGCCGGGCGGCCCAGGCGCATCGCCCGCGCCCGCAGGTCGAGGCCCGCGCGTCGCGCGCGCGGCGCGAGCGCCAGCCCCCCCAGGATGCCGCCGGCCAGCAGCCAGCCGCGGCGCCGGCGGCGACCGCCGGTCACTTCAGGAGCGCGAGGAACTCGTCGACCGGGATGGCCGTGAGCGTCTGGAAGTGGGCCGTCCCCCGGGCCGCGAGCTCCACGGAGACGCGGGCGATGACCTTCTCGTCCGGCGCCTCGACGATGTTCACGAAGTCGTAGGGGCCGAGGACCGCCCACTGCTCGACGACGCGGGCACCCATCTGCTCGATCTCGGAGTTGACCTCCTTGAGCCGCTGCGGGTTGGCCTTCAGCGTCCCCACGCCGTGGGGGCTGAGAGTGCTCAGGAGGATGTAGGTCGGCACGGTTCGGGACTCCTTCGGCGCCGCTCGTCTAACGAGGGCGAGCGTACCATCCCGGCGCCGCTCCGCCGGGATCCCGCATCGCATGGCGGGCGAGCTCCGCCACCCGTCGCCGGCGCCGCCGGGGGTCGGCCACGCACTCCAGCACCAGGGCGCGCACGCCCCCGCCGGGGGTCAGCTCCGCCGCCGCGCGGGCGAGCATCTGGGCCTCGGTCGCCTCGGGCAGCGTCCTGCCGCGGGCCGGGACGGCCCCCAGCGCCACGGGGCCCCCGTCGATCGCCAGGGCGCCGTGCCGCGACAGGTAGGCGTGGGCGGTCCGCGGCGGGCCGAGGGCCTCGGGCAGCTCGAGGCGGCCGGGGTCGAGCGGGACCAGGTCGTAGTTGCCGCCCTCGCTCGCCCGGACCAGCTCCGCCTGGCGGGGCGAGAGCAG
>JAXIPH010000244.1:0-5893 GCA_045403035.1 Thermoleophilia bacterium
CGAGATCGACGAGATCGTCCACTCCGCCGAGTCTAGAGCGCCGCCCCCGCGGGACGCCGCTCGGGCGTCGCTCACCGGTCCACCATCCACGTGCCGGGAGCGATAGCGAGCGCGCCCTCCGAACGCGATGACCGATGCGCACGCCAGCGCGTCAATCGGCCACCGCGCACTCACGTCACAACACTCATGTAACGCGCCGCTTCCCTGACCGATCCGGGCTGGACGGCGCCCGCGCAACTCTCGTAGCTTGGGAGCGGGGGCACCAGCGCCGGCCACCGAGAAGTGGAGGAGCACCATGAGTCATTTCGTGGGCGACATCGTCGAGCTGGACCACACGTTTCGGATCGCCGACGAGCCGGCCGACCCCACCGGCGTCACTCTGCGCGTGACCCGTCCCGACGGAGGGGTCAGCAGCCACGACTTCGGCACTGACCCGGACCTGCGCCAGGCGGACAGGGGGCGTTACACGCGGGAGATCAGGGCGGACCAAGAGGGCACCTGGCGGTACCGCTGGGAGGGTACGGGGGCCGCGCAGGGGGTTGAGGAGGGCTCGTTCCTGGTCGAGCGGAGCCGGGCCGGGGCGTGGCTCCTGGGCGCGGTGCTCGGCGCCCTGGCGCTGGCCGCCGGCCTGATCGTGTTCTTCGCGTCCCTCGCGAGCGAAAGCGAGTCCCCCAAGGTCACCGCCGCTGCGGGCGCACCGGCCACGTCCACTGCCCCGCCGGCGCCCACCACCTCCACCACCACCTCGTCCCTGCCCCCCGCCCTGGCCAAGGACCCGCTGCTGCGGCGCCTCAACAAGGAAGGAAAGCTGCCCTTCACCGCCGGGCCGTGGCGCAAGGCGGCCTGGCGCGACACCATCTACGCCAAGCTCTCCGCGCCGGTCCAGGCCCGGGCGACCAGGATCACCCAGGGCGGCGGCTTCGTCATCGTCATCAAGTAGCGCGAGGTGGCACCCTGCCTGCGCCGGGCCGCCCAGCCCGGCGCAGGCAGCCCGGGCGGCCCCGGCGCAGGCTCTAGGGCTACTCAGGCGGGGACGGCCGCGGCCGCGACCTCCGCGTACAGCTCGACCAGCGACCCGATGTGCGCCTCGACGGTGAACAGGCGTCGCCGGTCGCGCACCCGTTCCCGCAGGCGCGCGAGGCCTGCCTCCTCCACGCGAGCCCCCAGCTCGCTCGCGTGGTCGATCGCCACGCCCACCCCGTGCTCGCGCACCAGGCGCCGCAGCGCGCGGTGCGGTCCGGCGGCGGCCGGCAGCCCGGACGCCAGGTACTCGTAGACCTTGTTCGGGAGCGCGGTGTCCATGTGCGCGGCGTTCAGGAGCGGGTTGAAGGCGGCCCAGCCCACGTCGTAGGCCGGCAGCGCCCGCATCAGGTCGGCCGGCGCGAGCGAGCGCATGAGCCGCATCCCCGGGACGGTCCCGGCCAGCTCCCGGTAGGCCGGCGCGTCGCGGTTGGGGTACACGTCCAGCAGCAGCCCGGCCTCCCCGACGGCGCGGAAGTGGTCCCGCAGGTCGTAGTGGCTTCCGTTGGCCGACAGGCTCCCCTGGTACACCACCCGGAGCGGCCCGTCCTGGCTCCGCTCGGGCGCGATCGGAGGCGCGATGTCGCGCGACAGGGCGTAGTTGGCGAACAGCAGCGTGTGCGCGGGGAGCGTGTACCGCGCCGCCAGCTCCTCGCGCATCTCCTCGGAGACGGCGATCAGCCCGGCGCAGCCCTCCACGGCCTCCCGCTCCAGGACGTCCTGGTCCTCGGGATCGTCGAAGCCGTCCTCGTAGGGCGTGGCGCGCAGGCTCTGCATGTCGTGGGCGTCGTGGATCACGGGCACCCGCCCCTCGGCCACGTCCAATGCCAGCACGGTGAGGACGTCGGGCAGGTTGTGGCTGTGGATGAGGTCGGGACGGAACTCGGCGACGGCCGCCGCGAGCGCCTCGCGGGGATCCACCGCCGGAAGCCGCCACCAGCGCTCGAACAGCTCGTCCCCGGCGCCGTACCAGGAGGTGAGGGTGCGCCCCTGGTAGGCGAAGCCGAGCCGGATGCCCGGAACGCGGGCGCGCAGCCCGATGGCGTACTTCATCGTGCGGATGCACGGCTGGCGCTGGAGGAAGAGGACCTTCACGAGCGGGGCTCGCGCCGGTCGCGCAGCGCCCGGGCGGGGTTCCCCACCGCCAGCGAGTAGTCCGGGAGGTCCTTGGTCACCACGGCGCCGGCGCCGATGATGCACCCCTCGCCGATCGTCACCCCCGGGAGGATGCTGACCCCCATGCCGATCCAGCAGTCCGCTCCCACCGTGACCGGGCGGCGCGTCCAGCCCTGGTCGGGGATCGGTGCATCGAGATCCGTCTCGTGATTCGCCGTGTGGATCATCGTATAGGGGCCGAAGATCGACCGGTCGCCGATCACCAGCCCGCCGAATCCATTCACGTAGCAGCCGTGGTTGAAACCCACGCGATCACCCATCTCGATCGTGTCGCCGTTCAGCCAGACGATCATGTCGAGGTAGAAGCAGCCCTCGCCCACTCGGGCGGCGTCGGCGGCGCGGAACGGGATGACGCTCTTGCTGCGCTCGGTGATCATCATCGGGCTCACTCCAGGTGGGGGACGCGAGCGACCGTACCGGGCGGGGGGGTAGAGTCGCCGCCCGTGAGCATCGACCCGCCGCTCCCGCCCGCGCTGCTGCGGCCGGCCCTCGCGGGCGTCGACGCCTACGAGCCCGGGCGCCCGATCGACGACGTGCGCCGCGAGCTGGGCCTGGATTCGGTCATCAAGCTCGCCTCGAACGAGGGGCCCTTCCCGCCCATGCCGGCGGCGATCGCGGCGATGCGCGAGGCCGCCTCGGGCGTGCGCCTCTACCCCGACCCCGGGGCCTGGGCGCTGCGGGACGCGCTCGCGGAGCGCCTCAGCCTGGACCCGGGCCAGGTGCTGCCGGGCGCGGGCGTCGACGGGCTCATCCGGTTGATGTGCCTGGCCATGCTGGACCCCGGCGACGAGATCGCGATGGCCTGGCCCTCCTTCCTCTCGTGGCGGCAGGGCGCCCAGATCCAGGGGGCGACCACCCGCCTCGCCGCGCTGGCGCCCGACGGCTCCTACGACCTCGACGCGCTGCTCGCCGAGGTGACCCCGCGCACCAAGCTGGTGGTCGTGGTGAGCCCCAACAACCCCACCGGCGCCGAGGTTGGGGCGGCCGACCTCGCCCGGTTCCTCGACGCCCTGCCCGGGCACGTCCTGCCGGTGGTCGACGAGGCCTATTTCGAGTTCCTGCCGCCCGGCTCACACGATGCCGCCGCCCTGGTCGCCGAGGGCCGCCCCATGGCGGCGATGCGCACCTTCAGCAAGGCCTACGGGCTGGCGGGCCTGCGGGTGGGCTACCTGATGGGACCCTCGGCGCTGGTGCGCGCCATCGGCCTGGTGCGGCCGGTCTTCGACGTCACCGGGCCCGCCCAGGCCGCGGCCCTGGCCAGCCTCGCCGACGCCGGCGCCACCTGCCCGAGCGGATCTCGCTCAACGCCTCCGAGCGGGCCCTGATGGCGTCGGGCCTTCGCGCGCTGGGCCTCGACCCGCTGCCGAGCACGGCCAACTTCGTGCTGGTGGACCTTGGGTCACCCGAGCGCGCGCAGGCCGTCAACGCGGCCCTCCTGACTCGCGGCGTCATCGTCCGCCCCGCCCGCGCCTTCGGGGCCCCGAGCGCCCTGCGCATCACCGTCGGCTGGCCTCAGGAGAACGCGCGCCTGCTGGCCGCGGCCGCGGAGGCGCTGGCGGAGGCCGGATGACCCACGACGAGTTGGTGGCCGGGGTCCTGGCCGGGGAGCGCCGTCCCCTGGGCCGCGCGATCAGCCTGGTGGAGCGCCTGGGGTCCGAGGGACGGCGCCTCGCCGCCGAGCTCCACCCGGCGACCGGGCGCGCCTGGCGCGTGGGGATCACCGGGGCTCCGGGCGTGGGCAAGAGCACGCTCATCGGCGCCCTGGTGCGCCTGCTGCGGGCCGGCGGCAAGCGGGTGGCGGTGGTGACGGTCGACCCGACCAGCCCCTTCACCCGGGGGGCTGTGCTGGGCGATCGCATCCGCCTGGTCGACCACTTCACGGACCCCGGGGTCTTCATCCGCTCGATGGCCAGCCGCGGCCACCACGGGGGCCTGGCGGAGGCGACCGCCGACGCGGTGCTGGTGCTGGATGCCGGGGGCTTCGACGTCGTGCTGGTGGAGACCGTGGGCTCGGGGCAGAGCGAGGTCGAGGTCCAGTCCCTCACCGAGACCGTGATCCTGGCCCTGATGCCCGGCAGCGGCGACGGCGTGCAGGCGATCAAGGCAGGCCTGATGGAGATCCCCGACGTCCTCGCGGTGACCAAGGAGGACCGCCCCGGCGCGGATGCCCTCGTGGCCGACCTGTCCAACGCCCTGTCGCTGGTGCCGGCGGATCCGTGGGAGCCGCCGATCGTGCGCGTGTCGGCGCTCGAGGACCGGGGCGTCGGCGACCTCTGGGACGCGGTCGAGCGGCACCGGGCCTTCCTCGGGGGGGAGGGCCGGCTCGCGCTGAGACGGCGGGACGGCCTCACCCGTCAGCTCCGCGCGCTGGCGGCCGATCGCCTGGCGCGGCGGGTGGAGTCGGCCGGGGACGCCGCGTTCCTGGACGGGCTGATCGACGACGTGCTGGCCCGCCGCGTGGACCCCGCCGGCGCCGTCGACCGGCTCCTCGAGCGCGCCGGCCTGCCGCCGGACGCCGCCCCGTGAGGGAGCCGCGCGCCGACCGGCCGGCGATGCCCGGCTACGGCGTCCTCGGGCCCGGCGAGGGCACCGGGCTCCTGCCGTGGTCGTGGGCCGAGGAGCGCCTGAGGGCCTCCCGCTACTACTGGGTGTCCACGGTCCGGCCCGACGGCCGGCCGCACGCGTCGCCGGTGTGGGGCCTCTGGCACGACGGGCGGCTGTGGTTCTCGTGCGGGGGCCGGTCCCGCAAGGCCCGCAACCTGGCCGCCGAGCCCCGGTGCAGCGTGACCACCGACGATGCCGAGA
This sequence comes from Thermoleophilia bacterium, assembly GCA_045403035.1. Classification (GTDB taxonomy): domain Bacteria; phylum Actinomycetota; class Thermoleophilia; order Miltoncostaeales; family Miltoncostaeaceae; genus CAVXDY01. The sequence continues at coordinate 5,002 of JAXIPH010000244.1, forward strand.
GCCCGGTCATCGTGGACGGCGTCGCCGAGGTCACCCGCGACCCGACCGCGATCGCCTGGTTCGTGGAGGCCGGCAACGCCAAGTACGGCCCGTCCTACACCGTCGAGTTCCTCGACCCGGACGTGAACCCGACCATCGCCGTCCGGCCCGAGCGCGCCTTCGGGCTGCTGCACGACGACTTCACCGGCTCGCCGACGCGCTGGACCTTCGGTGCGTGACTGCCGGCATCGGCGGCGACTCAGCGCAGCAGCAGCCAGACCGCCACGCCGATGCCCAGGACGATGACCGACCACCGCAGGACGTCGTCGTTCAGGCGGCGGGCCACCCGCGACCCCATCGCGCCGCCCACCAGCGTGGCCGGGGCGAGCACGGCGACCGACGGCCAGTCGATCGGGCCGACGATCATGAACACGGGCACGGCGACCAGGTTCGCCAGCAGGACGAGGGACCGGTTCACCGCGTTGAGGCGCTGGAGGCTGTCGATGATCCCCAGGGCGAGAACGGCGAGCAGCAGCACCCCCGCCGCGGCGCCGAAGTAGGAGGCGTAGGCGCCGGAGGCGAAGACCGCCGCGACGAGCCCCGGCGAGGGGCGGGTGGCGACGCCCTCCCGGGCGGCAAGGACCGCCCTCAGCCGCGGCCCCAGGGCGAGCAGGACGCACGCCAGCAGCACCAGCCACGGGACCACCGCCTCGAAGGCGGACTCGCCGCCCCAGAGCAGCAGGGCCACGCCGGCGGCGGCGCCCAGGACCGTCGGCACCCCGAGCAGCTTGAGCCGCCGCCCCTGGCCCACCAGGTGCGCCCGGTAGCCCTCGACGATCGACACGTATCCCGGAAGCTGCGCGACCGTGTTGGTGATGTTGGCCGTGAGCGGGGACAGCCCGGTGGCCACCAG
>JAXIPH010000296.1:0-12173 GCA_045403035.1 Thermoleophilia bacterium
AGGGCCGCCGGGCCGGCGAACGAGTCCTGGTAGATCACGTCGCTCGCCAGGAAGCGCTGCATGGATCCCGCGATGCTGTTGGCCTGGAAGTCGACGTCGTTGCGCTGAAGGATCGTGGGCAGGTTGGTGGCGAGGGTGCTGAGGCCCGTGACCCGGTACTCCAGGGCGGTCACGAAGCTGTTCTGGGCATCGCCGAGGGCGCCCGGCGGATCGAGCGTCTCCGCCTGATCGACCAGGCCGCCGGCCCGCTGGGAGAGGGCCTGGATCTTCTGGCGCAGCTGCGGCGGCCGCTCGCCGCGGGGGTTGGCGAGGATCTGGCGCAGCTGCTGGCCCTGCTGGGCCGAGTCGTTCACGAGCTTCGCCACGCCGTTCAGATAGGAGGTGTACTGGTCCTCGAGCTGGTTCCGCTGGCAGTCGCGGACGACGAGCGTGATGACCACGATCAGGACGACCGCGAAGGCGATCGCCAGCAGCAGGCGGCCGCGGGGTCTCTGCAGCACCGCGGCGCCGCCGCCACCGCCCCGGGATGCGCCGCGCGGCGGGCGGCGCGGGGGTCGTCCTCCGCCGCTTCCCCTCCGGGAGGCGCTCGACGAGCGCCGGGGCGGGGGGGGTTCCGCGCCCGGATCGTCCTCCAGGTGGTCGAAGTCGTCGTCCTCAGACGGCGGGGTGCTCGACGCGAAGCGCCGCAGGCCCGACCGCGGCACCTCGCCGGTGCTGGCCGTGTCCTCGACGTCCTCACCCTCGGGACCCCGGCGCGAGGACCCCCGGCGGCGCTTCGGCGGATCGTCGGCCGGATCGTCGGCAAAGGCGGCGTCGAAATCGGGGCGGTCGTCGTCGTAGTCGGCCACGGCTACCCGCGAATGGATGGTCGGAAGTGGGTGGTCCGCACCGGGTGGGTGGAGCGGGGTGGAGGTGGGCGAGGGGGGACTCGAACCCCCAAGCTCATGCGAGCACTAGACCCTGAACCTAGCGTGTCTACCAATTCCACCACTCGCCCGGGCATTCCTGCCGGTCAGGGATGGCGATGCTACCACGGGCCTCCGGATCCACCGGGCGTCGCAGGGATGGGCGCGCGGGTCGTGGAAGATGCCCATTCGTGACCTCGCGCGCCACATCCGAGCGGACCGTCCTCGGCCGCTACGTCCTGGGCCTCACCATCGGTCGCGGCGCGACCGCCGTGGTTCGGAGGGCCCGCGACCTGGTGACGGGCGACGAGGTGGCCGTGAAGTCCGTGCCGGCGGATCTCGACCTGGCCCCGCGGGTGCGGGCCGAGGTCCGGGCCGCGGAGCGCCTCGACCACCCGGGCGTGGTCGCCCTGCTCGACTGGGGGGAGGACGAGGAGAGCCTCCACCTGGTGTGGGAGCTCGTGGAGGGCCCCTCCCTGCTCGAGGTGCTGCGCGAGCCGCGCGGGCTCGACGCCACCGAGGTGGTGCGCATCGGCGCCGAGGTCCTGGCCGCGCTCGCGCACGCCCACCGGGCGGGGGTCGTGCACCGCGACGTCAAGCCCGCGAACATCCTCATCGGGAGCCGCGGCCGCGCCCTGCTCACCGATTTCGGCGTCGCGCGCCTTTCGGGCGAGGCCGGGGTGACGCTCACCGGCTCGGTCGTGGGCACGGTGGCCTACATGGCGCCCGAGCAGGCCCGCGGCGAGGCGGCCGGGCCGGCAGCGGACGTCTACTCGGCCTGCCTCGTCGTGTACGAGGGCCTGACCGGGTCGAACCCGGTCTCCGCCCCGTCGCCGGCGGTCACCGCGCGCCGGGCGGCCTCGGGCGCGGTCCCTCCCCTCACCCGGGCGCGCCCGGACCTGCCCCCGCGGCTGTGCCGCGCGGTCGACGCCGGACTGCGGCACGACCCCGCCAGGCGGCCGAGCGCGGTGGACCTCGCCGACGCGCTCGACGCGGTGCTCTCGGGCTCGCTCTCGGCCCGCGCCCGCGCGCGCCGGATGCTGCCCCCGCTGGCGAGCGCGGTCGGTGGGGGGACGCTCGCCGCGGTGGCCCTGTGGACGGCGGGCGGCCATTTGGCCGAGTCGGGCGCGGCCAATTGGCAGCAGCCCGGGCCGCGGGCCGTCGCCGTCGGTCTCGCCGCCCTCGCCTTCGCGTGGCGACCACGTGCCGCCCTGCTCGCGAGCATCGTGGCCGGGTCGGTGCTCGTGGGCCTCGTCAGCCCGGGTGCCGCGGTGCTCCTGGGCGCGCTGGCACTGGGGACGCTGGCGATCGGCTGGCGCACGGGGCGCCTCACGCTGCTCCCTGCCGCCTGCCCGGTGCTCTTCGCCCTCGGGCTGGGACCCCTCTACGCCGCGGTGGCCGGGCTGGTGCCGCGCTGGCGGGACCGCCTGTGGGTCGCGACGGCCGGCGTCGTGGCCACCCTCGTGTGGCAGGTCGGGGCCGGGGCCGACGGGCTGATGGCGGGCGGCGGCTATGTCGCGCCGGGCGTCGAGAACCTCGACGGGGAGGCCTCGCCGCTCGCCGCGGCGCGGCACCTGTGGGACCCCCTGGCCGCGCACCCCGAGGCGCTGCTCCAGGCCGCGGCGATGGTGATCGGCGCCATGTGCGTGCCGCTGGTGTTGCGCGCGCGGCCGGGCCGCCCGCGCGCGGTGGCCGCGGCGATCTGGGTGGTGCTCGTCGCGGGGTCGATGGTGGCCGTGGCCACGGCGGGGATGAACGCCCTCGGCGCCGTCGTGCCGGCCGGGCTGGTGGTCCTGGCCTGGGCTCTTCGGCCCTGGCGGGTCCTGCGGCGGCGCGCCCCCGCGAGGGCGTCCGCTACCCTGCGCAGTCCGACCGCATGAGCCTCCTGCGCAACATCGAGCAGAAGATCGAGGGCCTCTTCGAGCGCGGCTTCCGGCGGGCGTTCCGGAGCAGCCTGCAACCCGTCGAGCTCGCCCGCAAGCTCGGGCGCGAGATGGAGGACCACAAGACCATCTCGGTCTCGCGGGTGTACGTGCCGAACGAGTTCACGGTCTACCTGGCCCCGCCCGACCGCGAGAGCTTCGCCTCGTACGAGCAGTCCCTGGTGACCGAGCTGGCCGCCTATCTGGAGTCCCACGCCCGCAGCAACGGCCTGTCGCTGGTCGCGCCGGCCGTGGTCACGCTGACCACCGACGAGGACCTGCGGGCCGGCGAGTTCGGCATCGCATGCCGCATGGCGGACGCCCCGCCCGCCGAGGACGCCGCGCCCGACGACGCCGAGGGCGCCCCCGAGGCCCCCGCGCCGCCGGTCCCCATCCCCGCGCCGCCGGCGCCCCTGGCCCGGCCCTACCAGCCGCTCGAGGGCGTGAGCGGCACCCAGGTCATCTCCGCCGCGGACGCGCAGGGCGCCGGGCTGACCGAGGAGGTCCTGAGCTTCGTGATCGGGCCGGCGCGCCATCGCCTCACCAAGCGCGTGTCCACGCTGGGCCGCAGCCGCGACTGCGACATCGTGCTGGCCGACCCCAACGCCAGCCGCGTGCACGCCGAGGTGCGGCATATCGGCATGGACTACTTCCTGGTGGACATGGGGAGCACCAACGGCACGGAGGTGAACGGCGCGATCGTGAAGCGGCACGCGCTGGCGGACGGCGACACCGTGGTGATCGGGACGACCGAGATGGGCGTGGAGCTGCGATCGGCGGCGGGGACGTGACCGAGACCGGCCTGATCGTCGCCGAGGTGGTGTTCCTGGTGCTGCTGTACGCCTTCGTCTGGACCGTGGTGCGGAGCGCCGGCCGCCAGCTGCGGCCCAACGCCCCGCCCCCGCAGGCGGTCGAGGCGTCCCCGACCGTCCCGCGGGCGCCCGAGCCGCCGGCCGTCGCCGCGTCTGCCTCAGCCAGCCCGCCCGCCTCCCCGATCTCCACGCCGCCGCTCGAGACCCCCCCTCCGCTGGACGTCCCTCCGCCCGTGGTGCTGCCCCCGCCTCTGGCGACCGACGACGGGCGTCTCAACCTCTCCCTCAACCTGGACCCGCGCCTGGTCGTGGAGAGCTCGCCCGACCTCGAGGAGGGAAGGGTCATCCCGCTGGAGCGCGGCATCACGATCGGCCGCTCCGACGGCGCCGATCTGTCGATCGTCGACGCCTTCGTCTCCCACATGCACGCCCGCATCCTCCGCCGGGGCTCGTACCACTTCGTCGAGGACCTTGGATCGACCAACGGCACCTTCCTGAACGACCTGCGCGTGGAGCACGACGCTCAGCTCAAGGTGCACGACTCGCTGAGGATCGGCCAGACGACCCTCCGCTACGAGGAGTAGGGACCTGGGCACGGAGGCGACTCCGGACGGCCAGCTGACGCTGGTCGAGCTGGCCCACCTGTCGGACACGGGCCGCGTGCGCCGCCACAACGAGGACCGCTCGCTGGCGCGTCCTGGCGTGCTCGCGGTGGCCGACGGCATGGGCGGCGCGCTGGCGGGGGAGGTGGCCGCGCAGGTGGCCGTGGAGGCCGTGGCCGGGCTCGCCGCGCCGGTCACCGCGGAGGACGTGCGCCACGCGCTGCAGGCTGCCAACCGGGCGATCCGCCGGATGGCCAGCGAGGACCCCGACAAGGCGGGGATGGGCACCACCCTCACCGCCGCGATGCTCACCGAGGGTCGCCTCGACGTGGTGCACGTGGGCGACTCGCGCGCCTATCTCTGGCGCGACGGGGAGCTGCGCCAGCTGACCGAGGACCACTCGGTGGTGGCCGAGCTGGTGCGGCGCGGGAGCCTGTCGGCGGAGGACGCCGAGCACCATCCGCACCGCAACGTGATCACGCGCGCGCTCGGCGCGGAGGCGGAGGTGGTGACCGACACGGTCTCCGAGCCGCTGCGCGACGGCGATGTCGTGCTGCTCTGCAGCGACGGCCTCTCGTCCTACGTGGCCCAACGGGACATCGCGGGCGTCCTGGCCGCGGCGGGCACCCTCCGCGAGGCGGCGGCGGCCCTGGTGGAGCGCGCCAACGCCGCCGGGGGGACGGACAACGTGACCGTGGTCCTGGCGCGCGTGGGGCTGGCGCCGGCGGAGGGCGGCGGCACCGTGGAGACGCCCCTGCCGGAGGCGCAGCAGCCCGGACCCCGGACGGCCCAGATGCGCGTGCTGGGCGGCGTCCACGGGCATGCCGGCATGGAGCACGCCGGGCCCCCCGCCCGCCCTCCACGGGTGCTCGAGCCCGTCCCTCGTCGCCGCTCGCGGGTGCGCGGGACGCTCGTCGGCGTGGTCGTGGTCGTGGTGGCCGCGGCCGGAATCCTCGCCTGGGTGGCGAGTCGCAACTACACGCTCGAGGAGGCGCCCGGCGGCACCGTGCGCGTGATGCACGGATTGCCGGTCTCGGTGGCGGGCGTCGAGCTGGAGGCGGAGTGGCAGGACACCGGCGTCCCGGCCGCCGCCGTGCGGGCCGAGCAGCCGCAGATCTTCTCGTCGTCCTGGACCCAGGGCCAGGGCGACGCGGTGGGGCGGGCCATCGACCTGGTGTGGCGCTACGGCCTCCCCCCCGTCCCCACCATCGAGCCGCCGCCCGTGCGCCCCCCGGCGCCCGCCGCGGGTGAGGCGACACCCGAGACCTCCGCTCCGTGACGCTCCGCTCGCGCGAGCTGGGATTCCTGATCCCGGCGGCCCTGCTGGGCCTGGTGGGGATGGCCTCGGTGGCGACCGCCCGCACCGAGGAGCTCGATCTGGGGCCGCTCCCCGGCGCGGCCGGGGTGGTGCTGGTGTTCCTGGCCATGCACGCGGCGCTGCGCTTCCGGGCCCCGCAGGCCGACCCCTACCTCCTCCCCACGGTGGGCGTGCTCGTGGCGATCGGCCTGGTGGAGCTCGACCGCATCAGCCCGGCGCTCGCGGCGGACCAGGCGGTGTGGGTCGCGGTGGGCGGCGCGGTCTTCATCGCGGTGCTGCTGCTGCTGCGGGACCACCGAGTGCTGGAGCGCTACCGCTACCTGATCGGCCTCACCGGGGTGGGCCTGCTGGTGATCACGATGATCTTCGGCACCCGCATCAACGGGGCGAAGCTGTGGATCGACATCGGCGGCGGCCAGACCGTGCAGCTCGGCGAGGTCTCGAAGGTACTGATCGTGATCTTCCTGGCCGCCTACCTGCGCGACAAGCGCGAGCTGCTGGCGATCCCCACGCGCCGGGTGATGGGCGTACCGGTGCCGCCCATGGCGGCGCTCGGCCCGGTGCTGCTCTTCCTGGTCGCCGCGCTCGGGCTGGTGGTGATCCTCAACGACTTCGGCACCGCCCTGCTGTTCCTGGGCGTCTTCCTGGCGATGATCTACCTGGCCACCGGGCGGGTGGCCTACACGGGCTTCGGCCTGGCCCTCTTCCTGGCGGGGTCGGCGATCGTCTACACCGTGGTCCCGCGGATCCAGGACCGCGTGCAGAACTGGCTCGACCCCTTCGGCGACGAGCGGGGACAGGGCTTCCAGCTCGTCCAGTCGCTCTACGCGATGGCCGAGGGCGGGGTCGTGGGCCCGGGCCTCGGCAAGGGCTTCCTGGTGCGCGAGGACGGCTCGCCGGTGGTCCCGCTGCTGCAGACCGACTTCATGTTCTCCGCGGTCGCCACCGAGCTGGGCTACGTGGGCGGCGTGGGGCTGCTGCTGGGGTTCCTGGTGCTCGTTCAGCGCGGGTTCGTCATCGCGTCGGGGGCCACCGACGGCTTCTCCAAGCTCCTGGCCGGGGGACTGACGGTGACGCTCGGCCTGCAGGCCATTCTCATCGTCGGGGGCGTCATCCGGCTCATCCCCCTCACCGGCGTGACCCTCCCGTTCATGAGCTACGGGGGCTCGAGCGTGGTGACCAACTTCGGGATCATCGCCCTACTGCTGGTGATCAGCCACCGCTCGCGGGCCGGGGCGCCCCCGCCGCGACGGCCCCGGCGCGCGGAGCCCGAGGACGACGATGAATAGGTCCATCCGCCGTCTCTACCTCACGCTGGCCGGCGGTTTCGCCCTCCTCCTGCTGATGCTCGGCTACTGGCAGGTGGTGGACGCCTCCGAGCTCCGCGACCGCCCGGGGAACCCCCAGACGCTCCAGGCCGAGCGGCTCATCGACCGCGGCAAGATCATCTCCGCCGACGGGCAGGTGCTCGCCACCACGCGGGCGCGCCGGGTGAACGGCCAGAAGGTGTACGAGCGGGTCTACCCGCGGGGACCCCTGGCCGCGCACGTGGTGGGCTACAGCTCCGAGCGCGAGGGCAAGACCGGCATCGAGGCCACCTACAACCGCTACCTGACGGGCAGCTTCGGCACCGAGCCCCTGCTGCAGCGGCTGAACCTGAAGGAGAAGGCCGGCGCGGACGTGCGGCTGTCGCTGGACACGCGGGTGCAGGAGGTGGCCGAGGAGGCGCTCGGCGACCAGCGCGGGGCGGTGGTGGCGATCGACCCCCGCACGGGACAGGTGATCGCCATGCTCTCGAACCCCGGCTTCGACCTCTCCAAGGTGGCCACGGACTTCTCGGAGATCGCCGCCCAGCAGGGCTCGCCGCTGCTCAACCGCGCGGTGCAGGGCCGCTACCCTCCCGGCTCGACCTTTAAGGTGGTCACCGCGACCGCCGCCCTCGACAGCGGCGTGTACCAGCCCGACACCGAGTTCCCGGGGGGATCCGTGTTCGACACCCCCGGCGGGCCGATCCGCAACTTCGGAAACACCAGCTTCGGGCGGCACACCCTCACCACGGCGCTGACCAAATCGATCAACACCACCTTCGCGACCATCGGCGATGTGCTCGGCCCGGAGCGTCTGGGCGCGACCATGACCGCGTTCGGCTTCGGTGAGCGCCCGCCGATCGACCTCCCCGACGTGCAGGTCTCGGGGCGCCGGCGCGACGACGAGATACTGCCCAACGACCAGGAGGGGGAGGACACCGCGCGCATCGCGATCGGGCAGGAGCAGCTCACCGTGACCCCGCTCCAGATGGCGATGGTGGCCGGGGCCATCGCCAACGGGGGCACACTGATGGCGCCCCGCCTGATGGAGAGCATCACCGACCGTGGCGGCTCCGTGGTGCAGCGCGCCGACCCGCAGGAGATCGCCCAGGTGACCAGCCCGGAGAACGCCGCCGCCCTGACCAAGATGATGGAGGACGTGGTGCGCGAGGGCACCGGCACGGCCGCCGCCCTGTCGAGCGCCGGGGTGACCGTGGCGGGCAAGACCGGCACCGCCGAGACCGACGACCCCGAGAAGAACCAGGCGTGGTTCATCGGCTTCGCGCCGTCCGAGGACCCACAGGTGGCGGTGGCGGTCGTGGTCGAGGACACCCCGAGCGAGGGCGGCACGGTGGCGGCCCCGATCGCCGCCCAGGTGATGCGCGCCGCCATCGAGGCGGAGAGGCCATGAGCCTCCAGCCCGGAGACCTCGTGGGGAACCGCTACGAGCTGGGGCGCCAGCTCGGGGCGGGCGGCATGGCGCGCGTCTTCCTGGCCCACGACCGGCTGCTCGACCGCCAGGTGGCGGTCAAGGTGCTGTCGGACCCCTACGCGTCCGACCCCCAGTTCGTGGAGCGCTTCCGGCGCGAGGCCTCGGCCGCCGCCGGACTCAACCACCCCAACATCGTTGCGGTGTACGACCGCGGCGAGGCCGAGGGCAGCTACTACATCGTCATGGAGTACATGTCCGGACCCGACCTGAAGCGGGTCATCCGGGCCCGGGCGCCCCTGCCGCCCCTCGAGGCGATCGACTACGCCCAGCAGATCCTCGCGGCGCTCGGCGCGGCCCATCGCCGGGACGTGATCCACCGCGACGTGAAGCCCCAGAACGTCCTGGTGGCCGAGGACGGCCACCTGAAGGTCACCGACTTCGGCATCGCGCGCGCCGGCGCGGACGGGGGCATGACCGAGGCCGGATCGGTGATCGGCACGGCCCAGTACCTCTCGCCCGAGCAGGCCCGGGGCGACGAGGTCACCGCCGCCAGCGACTGCTACGCGGTGGGGATCGTGCTCTACGAGATGCTCACCGGCAGCGTGCCGTTCGACGGCGAGCGCGCGGTGACGGTCGCGATGAAGCAGATCAACGACCCGCCCACCCCACCGCGGGCCCTGGAGGGTGCGATCCCGCTCGTGCTCGAGGACGTCGTGCTGCGGGCGCTGGCCAAGCGGCCGTCCGAGCGCTACCGCACGGCGGAGGAGATGAGCCACGCGCTGGACGAGGCCCGGGCCGCCATCCAGAGCGGCGGCACCACGCGCGTGCTGCCGGCCGCGGGTCCGCCCACCGCGGAGACCCGGGTGCCCGATCCGGTCACGGGCCAGACGCGCGTCGGCCCGCCGCCCCAGCCCGCGCCCCGGCGGAGGCGATGGCCCCTCATCGTGGGGATCCTGGTCCTTCTGGCCATCGTGGCCGGCGGGGCGTTCGCGCTGCTCTCGGGCGACGACGGCAAGCCGGTCACCATCCCGCCGGTGGCCGGGCGCAGCGCCGCCGAGGCCGAGCAGCTGCTGCGCGACGCCGGCCTGGACGTGAGCCGCCAGTCGGTCGAGAACGACCTGGTGCCCGTGGGCACCGCCATCCGCACCGATCCGGCCGCCGGCGAGCAGGTGAACGAGGGCGACACCGTCGTGCTGGTGATCAGCGGCGGGCCGGGCCAGGAGACCGTGCCGGACGTGGTGGGTGAGCAGGAGGACGCCGCCCGCGCCGAGCTGGCGCGCGCCGGGTTCGAGGTGAAGGTCACCCCGGAGGCCAGCGACGACGTGGACGAGGGGACCGTCATCCGGCAGGACCCCGAGGGCGACCAGCAGGCCACCCGCGGGGGCACGGTGACGATCGTGGTCTCGAGCGGCCCGGAGAACCTCCAGGTGCCCGACGTCCGGCGGCGCCAGCAGAGCGAGGCCGAGCAGCTCCTCATCGACCGCGGGTTCGAGGTCGGGAATGTGAGCACAACGCCGAGCACCTCGTTCGACCCCGGCATCGTCGTGCGCCAGGACCCGGCGCCCAACGCCTCGCGACCACGGGGCACCGCGGTCAACATCACCGTCGCCGTCGCCCCCGCCAACGTGCCGGTCCCGAACGTGATCGGCAACAGCGCCGAGGACGCCCTGTTCAAGCTGGAGCAGGCGGGGTTCCAGGTCACCAGCGACACGGCCGAGTCGAGCGAGGCGGAGGGAACGGTCATCGACACGAGCCCCGCGGTCGGCACCTCGGTGGCCCCCGGCAGCACGGTCGTGATCACCGTCAGCAGCGGCTCGTCGGGGAGCACCACCGGCGAGGAGGGGTTCGTCCCGCCCGGCCAGCGCAAGAAAAGATGAGCCGCCGCCGTCTGGCGGTGCTGATGGGCGGGCGCAGCAGCGAGCACGAGGTGTCGCTCGCCTCCGCGGCGGCGGTGGTGGCCGCGCTCGACCCCGAGCGCTATGAGGTGGTCCCGGTGCTCATCGGGCGCGACGGCGGCTGGAGCGTGGAGGGCGCGCCCGTGGCGGTGGTGCCCGGCCCCTACGGGGCGCCCTGGCTCATCTCCCTGGACGGCGGCGAGCCGCGACCGCTCGACGCGGTCTTCCCGGTACTGCACGGCCCGCACGGCGAGGACGGCCGGGTGCAGGGGGCGCTGGAGACGGCCGGGGTGCCCTACGTGGGCGCCGGCGTCACGGCCTCGGCGCTGGCCATGGACAAGGCCCTCTTCAAGGTCCTGCTGCGCGACGCCGGAATCCCGACCCCGGAGCACTGCACCGTGACCGTGGACGAGTGGTCCGCCGACCCCGAGGCCGCCCGGGCGCGGGTGGCGGCGGCCGTGGGCTTCCCCGCCTTCTGCAAGCCCGCCCGCCTCGGATCGAGCGTGGGCATCAGCCCCGTCCCCACGCCTGCCGACCTCGACGCGTCCCTGGAGCTGGCCTTCCGCCACGACCCGAAGGCGCTCGTGGAGCGCGCGATCGCCGGGCGCGAGGTGGAGGTCGGGGTGCTGGGGCTGACCGAGCCGGTCGTGTCGCCGGTCGGCGAGGTGCTCTACGACGCGGACTGGTACGACTACGCGACCAAGTACGAGGCGGGGCGGATGCGGCTACAGGTGCCGGCCGACCTGCCCGCCGAGGTGTCCGAGCGCGCACGCGAGCTGGCCCTGCGCGCCTTCACGGCAGTGGAGTGCGCCGGGCTGGCGCGGGTCGACTTCTTCGTCGCCGGCGACGGCGAGGTGCTGCTGTCGGAGCTCAACACGCTCCCGGGCTTCACGCCCACGAGCGTCTACGCCTCGCTGATGGAGGCCGCCGGCATCGGCTACGCGGACCTGGTGGACCGGCTGGTCGACCTGGCGCTCGCGCGGGCGGCCGACGAGCGGCGCTTCCTGGGATGACCACCGTGCGCGTGGGGGTCGTGGCCGACACCCACGTCGGCGAGTTCCTGGACGAGCTGCCCGGGACGGTCCTCGAGGCCCTCGACGGCTGCGCCCTCGTGCTCCACGCCGGGGACCTCAGCGTCCCCTCCGTCCTGAGCGACCTGGACGACGTGGCGCCGGTCGTGGCCGTGCGCGGCGACCACGACCGCCTTGAGGGGCTCGCGCTGCCCGAGACGGCCGTCGTCGCGGTCGGCGGCCACCGCATCGGCATCGTGCATGGGGTGCGCCGCAAGCTGGTGGACGCGTCGATCATCACGACCGCGGTGCTCGCCGGGCGCGACCTGGGCTACCGCGCGGGGCTGCACAAGGCGCTGGTCCGCCGTCTGGGGCCCGTGGACTGCGTGGTCTACGGCCACTGGCACGAGCCGGCGTGCGCCCGCGTCGGCGGGGTGCTGGTGTTCTCGCCGGGGGCGGTCTGCCCGTGGGGCAGCCTCGAGGGCTCGGTGGCGCCGCGGACCGGCCTCGGCGGGGTGGAGGACCGCGCGGTGCGGCGCTTCCGCTGGCAGCTCGGCCCCAACGCCATGAGGCCCACGGTCGGCGTGCTGGAGGTGGGCTCCGCGGGCATCCGCCCTGTCACGATCCCGTTGCCGCAATGAGGACGGAATGAGCGACCCCGACCCCACACATCTCTGGACCCGCGCCGTGGCCGACACGGCCTTCCGCGATGCCCTCATCGAGGACCCGCTGCGCGCGCTGGCCGAGGTCGGCGACGTACGGGCGTCGGCCGAGCAGGTGCGGCGGCTGGAGGAGATGGACCGCGACGAGCGGGCCGAGCTCGTGGCCGAGGTCGTGCGCGAGGTCCATTGGCGCGGCGCGCAGGCGCGGTTCGGCCGGATCCGAGACGACGGGCGGATCGGCGGACCCGACGAGTGAGTAGGGTGCCCCGGATGGTGGAATCCGGCTGGGGCGAGGGCGGCGCGACGAT
>JAXIPH010000327.1:0-4034 GCA_045403035.1 Thermoleophilia bacterium
CACGAGCGCTCCGCTCTAGGCGACCCGGAAGCCCGAAAGGCCTTCGGGCGGCTCCTCGATGACCTCCAGCCGCTCCACTTCGGCGTCCGTGGGCCCGACGTGGGCGAACCCCACCAGTTCCTTGACGGCGTCCTCCCGTCCCTCGAAGACGGCCTCGAGCGTGCCGTCGGGGAGATTACGGGCGAAGCCGGCCACGCCGCGCTCGTCGGCGAGCCGTCGCACGCTCTCGCGGAAGAAGACGCCCTGGACCAATCCGTGGACCACGACCCGCCGCCGCACGGTCTCAGCCATCGCAGACCGCCGCACCGGCGCGGACGAGCCGGTCGATCTCCTCGTCGGTGCGCCCCAGCTCGCTCAGCACCGCGCGCGTGTCCTGACCCAGGCGACGGCCGGGGAACCTGATGGCGCCTGGGGTTTCGGACAGGGGAAGCACCGGCGCGGTCATGGTGAGGGAGCCCAGCTCAGGGTCGTGTGCTTCGGCGAGCAGCCCGGCCGCGCGCGCCGCCGGATCGTCGAACAACGCGTCGCGCTCGCGCACGGGGGACGCGGGCACGCCGGCCTCGTCGAGGATCTGCTCCCACTCGGCGGTGGTGCGCCCGCGCATCCGCGGGGCGACCAGGGCCACCAGCTCGGGCTCGCGCTCCACCCGCGCGGCCCGGTCGTCCCAGGGCGGCGCGTCCAGGAGCCCGGGCAGCCCGATCGCCTGGCAGAAGCTCCGGGCGCGACGCTCGGCGTAGGCGGCCACCGCGAGCCAGCCGTCCGTGGTGCGGTAGGGCCGGAAGAAGGCGCGTGAGAACGTGCGGACGCCGTGCTCGGGGAGGTCGTCGATGCGCACCAGCGAGTGTGCGTTGAGGGCGACCGCGGCGCCGAGGAGGCTCGCGTCGACGAGTTGGCCCCGCCCGGTGGTGACGCGGGCGACCAGCGCGGCCAGGATCCCGGCGCAGGCGAGGAGCGGCACGGCCGTGTCGGTGACCGGCACGGGGCCCGCCATCGGCTCGCCGTCGTCGGCCCGGGGCATGAACCCGGTGAGCGCCTGCGCCTGGAGGTCGGAGCCCGGCCGGCCCTCGAGCGGACCGGCGGCGCCGAAGGCGGAGATGGCGCAGTACACGAGGGCCGGGTTGAGGGCGCGGGCGTCCTCCCAGCCGAACCCGAGCTGCTCGGGCACGCCCGGGCGGAGGTTGGTGACGAGGACGTCGGCCCCGGCGACCAGGTCGCTCATCACCTCGCGGGCCTCGGGCCGGCGCAGGTCGAGGCAGACCGCCCGCTTGTTGCGGTTGAGCTGGAGGTGGTGGCGGCTGCGGCCGGGGTGGCCCGGGATGCGCTCGTGGTCGCGCCAGTCGTCGCCGGCGGGGCCCTCCACCTTCACGACCTCCGCGCCCAGGTCGCCCAGGTGCATGGCCGTGAGCGGGCCGGCCAGGTTGTGTGACACGTCGAGCACCCGGAGGCCCGTGAGCGGGGGCCGGCTCATGCCCCGATGGTATCCTCGGGCGGTCCTGCGGGGATCGAAGGGAGCGGTGCGATGGGCCTGATGGGCCGATTCACGACCATCGTCAAGGCCAAGGCCAGCAAGGTGCTGGACCGCGCCGAGGACCCGCGGGAGACGCTCGACTACTCCTACGAGAAGCAGCTCGAGATGGTGCAGAACGTGCGCCGCGGGGTGGCGGACGTGGCCACCAGCAAGAAGCGCCTCGAGATCCAGGCGGCCAAGCTCGAGCAGAGCGTCACGAAGCTGGACAGCCAGGCGCGCCAGGCGCTCGCGCAGGGCCGCGAGGACCTGGCCCGCGTCGCCCTCGAGCGCAAGAAGGGGGCACAGGCCCAGCTCCAGTCCCTGGACGAGCAGAAGGCCCAGCTCCAGATCGAGCAGGACAAGCTGGTGGTGGCCGAGCAGCGGCTGACGGCGAAGGTCGAGGCCTTCCGCACGCGCAAGGAGACGATCAAGGCCCAGTACACCGCGGCCGAGGCGCAGACGAAGATCTCGGAGGCGGTGACGGGGGTCTCCGAGGACATGGCCGACGTCGGCCTCGCCATCGAGCGGGCCGAGAACAAGACCGAGACCATGCGCGCCCGCGCCGGGGCCATCGACGAGCTGCTCGAGTCGGGCGCGCTCACCGACCTCACCGACAACCGCGACTCCATCGACCGGGAGCTCGAGCAGATCTCGGCCAAGGGCGACGTGGACCTCGAGCTCGAGCAGATGAAGGCCGAGCTCGGCGCCGGCGCGCCGCCCCCCGATCAGATCGAGAGCGGCGGCGGGGGCGGGGAGAAGAAGCCGTGATCGTGCGGATTCTGGGCGAGGGCCAGTACCGCCTGGACGACGCGGACTTCTCGAGCGTGAACGCGATCGACGATCGGGTCCAGGCCGCCGCCGACGCGGGCGACCCGGCCGGCTTCCAGGCCGCTCTCACCGAGCTGGTGGACACGGTCCTGCGCCTCGGCACGCCGCTCGCCACCGACGAGTTCGAGGGCTCCGACGCCATCGTGCCGGGCCACGGCACCACCCTGGAGGAGGCGCGCGAGCTGCTCTCCTCGGAGGGGCTCATCCCCGACTGAGGCGGCCTCGGGCCGGCCTCGCGGGACCCCTGCATGCCCGACGCCACCTATCGCGAGCTCGCTCCCCCTGGCGCCCTCGGGCCGTGGGTGGAGTGCCTGTGGGAGCGACGCGTCCCGGCGGGTGCGGCACCCAACGTGCGGCGCGTGCTGCCCGACGGATGCATCGACCTGATCTGGAGCGACGGCATGGGGCTGCTGGCCGTGGGGCCGAACACGACGGCCTTCCTCGCGCCGTTGGCGCCCGGGGAGGGCGCGGTGGGGGTGCGATTCCGGCCCGGCGGGGCGCCGGCGCTGCTCGGGGTGGCGGGGGACGCGCTGCGCGACCTGCGCGCCCCGGCGGCCGAGGTCTGGGGACCGGGCGCGGAGCGTCTCGAGGATGAGGTGGCGAGCGCGGGCCGGCCGGGGGAGCGCGCGGGGCTGCTGCTGGACTGGCTGGGCCGGCGCGTCGCGCGGGCGTCGTCGCCCGACCCGCTGGTGGCCGCCGCGGTCGCGGCCCTGACCGGCGATCCCGCGGAGCCGGTCGCGGCCCTCGCCGACCGGCTGGGCGTGGGGCAGCGCCACCTGCGCCGGCGCTTCGCGGCCGAGGTGGGCTACGGCCCCAAGCGCTTCGCGAGGGGGGTGCGCCTGCAGCGCGCGCTCGCGATGGCCGGCGCCGGCGGGGCGCGCGGATGGTCCGAGGTGGCCTACGTGGCCGGCTACGCCGACCAGTCCCACCTCGTCAACGACTGCCGCGCCCTGGCGGGCGTGCCGCCCACGCTGCTCGCCGCCTAGCCGTTTCCTTCAAGACGGTCGCCGGCCCTGGGCGGGATGATGGCCCCAGACGGAACGCGACGAGGAGGCGGAGATGAGCGAGCGGGGGACCCTGGGATGGGTGATCGTGTACGTGCCCGAGGTGGAGCGGGCGGTGGAGTTCTACGAGCGCGCCTTCGGCCTGACGAGGGCCTTCGTCGACCCGACCGGGAACTTCGGTCAGCTCGACACCGGCTCGACCGCCCTCGCCTTCGCGGCGGAGGCGCTGGCCGACGGCCACCTCCCGCACGGGGTGCGGCGGCCGCGCGCGGACGAGCCGCCCGCCAACGTCGAGCTGGCCCTGGTGTTCGAGGATGTCCACGCGGCCTTCGCCCACGCGGTGGCGGAGGGGTGCACCGCCCTGGCCGAGCCCGCTCCGCAGCCCCAGAACCAGGTGGTGGGCTGGGTGCGCGACCCCTTCGGCACCCTGGTCGAGGTCGCCTCCCCGATCGGGGTCAGCTGACCTCCGCGTCCACCGGGGCGTCCCACACCGGGTACCACCGCTCGAGCTCCGGCTCGATGGGGATCTCCTTGTCGAGGACCCCCTTCAGCCGCAGCTCGATCGCGTTGTCGCGCTGCTTGCCGTCCCGGGGCGCGAAGGGATAGAAGGTGCCGCGCTTGTAGCCGTAGACGAGGTTGACCGGGCCGTCGTCGCCGCGGAACCCGAACACCGCGCACAGGAGCTGCTCGGAGAA